>JAEZFA010000322.1 GCA_023417665.1 Pseudomonadota bacterium
CCGACCCCCCCACGGCCGCGTAATGGATGGTCCGGCGGATACCCTGAAGCATCTGGTCGTTGACGGCGCAGATTCCCGGGTTGGGCTCCTGTCCCGCAAAGGCTTTCATTTCGTCGGACCAGCGCCGCACCGTGTAGCGCACGCCTTGATCCATGAAACTCGCGTCCGACAGACGCCGCGCCTGATAGCCGGCGGCGATGCGATGAAGCGTCGTGAATTCGCCGCGACGCGCGGGAATGCGAAACAACCGGCCGCGCGGCAGTAGCGTGTCCTGTTTGCGCAGGCCGTCGGCGGTCGGCCAGATTTCGGAAATTCGCTCGATCCGCAGACGCGTGAGATCGGCCTGGAAGGCCGCCGCGCAATCACCGATGCGAACGGTAACAGAAGCTTCTCGCGCGATGTTTTCTGCTGCGGCCTCGACGGTGAGCTTCGCCGGTCTGCCCGGCGGCAGCGGCGCCATTTCGACCCGCAGCGCGAGCCGGCGCGTGACCTCGCCGTTTGCCGCAAGACCGCCGATCTCGATGACCGCGTCGTCGCCTTGCGCTTGCCATTCGCTGTCGGGCGAGAGCTTGAGCCCGCCCAGCTTGGCACGGAGCGCGACCTTCGTGAGTGCCGCGCTGCCGGTGTTTTTCACTTTCACGTCGATCTCGATGTCCGCGGCCACCGGCAGGGGTTTGTCACCTGTGGCGGCGCCGAGCGGCGTCAGGATCACCTCGAGCCCGGGCTCACTCTGCGTTTGCGCAAACAGCGAAGTCGGGGAAACACAAAGCGACAGTAGCAGGGCAGCGCAGACGCGCGCGGCATTGCGAAAATGCATGATGACGTCCGAAGCGGTGAGGTCGTTCGACGGTGAAGCCGCAGCTTGTCGCCCCGGATGATTCCCTGCAAGGCCGGAGCGGTGCGAGAAATCGGCGCTATCGGATTTGCGGGGTCGGCGCGGAAGGCGCCGAAATCGGCGCGACCGCCGGTGCATTCGCCGAAGGCGGCTCGAAGGTCGGGTTCGCCGGCAGCTCACCGATTGAACGCAGGCCTGTTACGGTTTCGATGACATTGCGCATGGCCTCTCGCGCAGCGCGTCCGCGCACCGCGTCGAGCAGCGGCGCCGCCGCGCCGGAATGGCGGATCAGGGCTTCCGGATCGGGGAGCAGATAGGGATTGTCCCAATTGCCCTGAATGAGGAACGGAAGATCGAACGCGACCTGCGTCGCGCCGCCCTGCGCCGTGCGAATGAGGCTCGCCGCGCCGCGCAGATCGAAGTCGCGGCGTGCGACCGAGGTCTCGCCGGCCAGCCGGACTTTCAGAATATCGCTTTCGATCTCGAAAGCGGCGAGCTCGGCAACGCCTTTCTCGATATCGAGCGTGCCGTTCAGGCGGTCGAACGGCGTCTTGCCGCCGCGCAGATCGCCGGTGCCCGAAAGCGGCCGGCGTTCGAGCCGGCGCAGCACGGCTTCGGCATTGATGCCGGTGAGTGCTCCCTGACGCATCGCGAGCTGCACCTTGCCGGTGAGCGCGCCCGCAAGCTCATGCACCGACTTGCCTTGCGAGGCGACGGCGACCGTCAGGGTGCCTTTGCCCTCGAGCCTGCGGAAGCCGGTCAATCCGCCAAGCCCGCGCTCGAGATCGAAATTCGCGAGGTTCGCGTCGATTTTCAGCGACGGGACGGCGTCCGCCATATTCCAGATTGCGTTACCGCGCAGCGTACCGCCGTAGAACTGACCTTCGCCGATCGCGGCGGTGAGTTGGCGGTTCTTGACGCCGATCGTGACCGCGGCCTTGCCGATTTCGATCTTCCCGACCGTTAACTTGCCGCAGGAGAGCCGGAAATCGATATCGAGATCATGTAACGCCGAAGACCGGATCGGCGTGCGATTCCAGTCGCGCGTGTATGACGCCATCAACTGCACGGCGCCGCCATAGATCGAAAGATCTGCGGCTTCGCTCGCCAGCGTGCCCTGCAAGGTGGAGCGATTGCCGTCGCGCTTGAGCGTGAAGCCGCCATCGGCGCGATTGCCGTCGAGTTCGACCGAAAGATTGGAGAAGGTGAGCGCAATCGGCGTCAGTGTCACCGCCGACTTCAGCGAGAAACGGCCGAAGCCGTTTTTCGCGGGAAGCGCGATACCGAATAACGCGAGCGTGTCGCGCAGCGAGCGTCCGTCGGCGCTGAAATTGCCTTCCGCCTGCAGCGCGTTCGCGGCCAGAACGATTCCGCCTTCATAGGCGAGGCGTCCGGGTTCGAGTTCAAGCCGGAGCCGCATGCCGCTGCGCTGGCCTTTCGCGATCGCTGCGGTATCCGCGATGACGAGGCTGCCGTTCGCCGGTTTGTTGCCGACCGAAAAACTGCCGGTCGCCGTGAGCGATGCGCCGGTCCAGCTCAGCGAGGCCTGTACGTTGGAAATGATCTCGATCCGTTCGCGTCCCTGCACGCGGACGACCACGGTGCCATCGACGATGCGCAGTTCTGGGACGTCGCCGTCGGCCGGCATCACCGGATTGAGCGGAAGTCCGCTGACGAGTTCGCCCTGCGGCGAAAGCTGAATTGTGAGCCGCGGCCGCTCGAGCGTGAGCGTCGCGATTTTGATCTCGCCGAAGAACAGCGGCCAGAACTGGAGGCTCGCCTGCACGGTGCCGGCGGCGGGAGCGTTGTCGCTGCCGTCGTCGAGCACGACACCGCCGAGGCGGATCGCCGGCCGCGGCAGGAGCGTGAGCCGTGCCGCCCCCTCGATCCGCGGCATCACGCCGGTAGCGGTCTGGATCGAGCGCGTGACTTCGGCGCGAATTTGCTGTTCGGAAAGCAGCAGCGGCGCGAGCAGCAGCGCCACGATGAGAATGACAGCGGCCGCACCTGCGCCCACGGCAAATCGCTGCATTCGTGACAAGACTTTCAAGGCTGCTTCCGGCGCTGGGCGGTTGGGTTCGTCCGGCGGGCAGACGGCCGGCCTGAACGAAGCATAATCTATTTCCGCCCTTATGTGTCCCTTTGATGACCCTGACACCGGGCTCGCGAGCGGCTATGAAACCCACCATAAGTACAGGAAACGTTAAGGGAAACTGCGATCATGAACGCCACCATTTCCCCGCTCTGGTCGCCCTCGCCGGAAGCCGTTCGCAACAGCGAAATCATGCGCTTTCTGGGGGAGGCAAATCAGCGATTTGGGCTGGACCTTGCGGATTACCGGCAGCTTCATGCCTGGTCGGTGGATAACCTGCCGGCGTTCTGGGAGCTGGTCTGGGATTTCTGCGGCGTGATCGGAGAAAAGGGCGCGCCGATTCTGACCAACGAGAACCGGATGCCGGGTGCGCGGTTCTTTCCCGGCGCCAGGCTGAGTTTCGCTGAAAACATGCTGCGTCGGACCGGTGCGGAGCCTGCGATGATCTTTCGCGGCGAAGACAAAAAAAGCTACCAGCTTTCCTTCGACGAATTGCACGCGCTGGTGTCCAGGCTCCAGCAGGCAATGCGCGCGGCCGGCGTCGGCAAGGGTGACCGCGTTGCCGCCATGCTGCCGAACCTTCCGGAGAGTGTGGCGATCATGCTGGCGGCGAGCTCGCTCGGCGCGATCTTTTCGTCATGCTCGCCGGATTTCGGCGAGCGCGGCGTGATCGACCGCTTTGGGCAGATTCAGCCCAAGCTGTTCTTCGCCTGCGACGGATACTGGTACGCGGGAAAACGCATCGCCATCGGCGAGAAACTTGAAACGGTCGTGAAGAACCTGCTCACCGCCGAACAGGTCGTGATCGTGCCCTATCTCGGCGAGGCGAAAGAAACCGCGGCGAAGCTGCTGCGCGCGACCGACCTCGACAGTTTCATTGCGCCGTTTGCGGCGAAGCCCGTGACCTTCGAGCGGCTTCCCTTCGATCATCCGCTCTACATTCTGTTTTCGTCCGGCACCACCGGTGTGCCGAAATGTATCGTGCATTGCGCGGGCGGAATCCTGTTGCAGCATCTGAAGGAACACAAGATTCTGTTCGGCATCCGGCCCGGCGATCGCATGATGTGGTTCACCACGCTCGGCTGGATGATGTGGAACTGGCTGGTCACCGGCCTCGCCGCGGAAGCGACGCTCATGCTCTATGACGGCTCGCCGTTTCATCCCAGGCAGGATGTGATGTTCGATTACGTCGCGCAGGAGAAGATGGACTTCTTCGGCACCTCGGCGAAGTTCATCGACGCGGCGAAGAAAGCCGGACTGCGGCCGGTCGATACGCATGACCTGTCGAAGATGCGCGTGCTGGCCTCCACCGGCTCGCCGCTGGTGCCCGAGAGCTTCGAGTATGTTTACGACGCGGTGAAGCGCGACGTGCACCTCGCTTCCGTCTCCGGCGGCACCGATCTCGCCGCCTGTTTCGTCGGCGGCGATCCGACCTCGCCGGTCTGGAAGGGCGAGATCCAGGCGCCGGCGCTCGGCATGGCGGTGGACGTTTGGGACGACAGCGGCAAGCCGCTGAAGGGCGAGCGCGGCGAGCTGGTCTGCACCAGGCCCTTTCCCTCGATGCCGGTCATGTTCTGGAACGACCCCGACGGAAAGAAATATCATCAGGCCTATTTCGACCGCTTTCCGAACATCTGGTGTCACGGCGATTTCGCCGAATGGACCGATCATGGCGGCATGATCATTCACGGCCGCTCGGATGCGACGCTGAATCCGCAAGGCGTGCGCATCGGCACGGCGGAGATTTACGCGCAGGTCGAGCAGATTGCGGAAGTCGTGGAATCCATCGCGATCGGGCAGGAATGGGACGGCGATACCCGTATCGTGTTGTTCGTGCGCCTGCGCGATGGCGTGACGCTCGACGAAGCGCTGACGCAGAAAATCCGGCAGCAGATCCGCACCGGCGCGAGCCCGCGCCATGTGCCGGCGAAGATCGTGCAGATTGCCGACATTCCGCGGACGCGCTCGGGCAAGATCACCGAGCTTGCCGTGCGGGACGTGGTGCATGGACGCGCGGTGAAAAATACCGAGGCGCTTGCGAACCCCGAAGCACTTGATCTGTACAAGGACCTGCCGGCGCTCAGGAGCTGATGGCGTTGCGGCTGACGCGCGCGAGCATCAGGACCGGCAGCAGCCCGGCGAGCACGATCAGGATCGCGGCGACGGCACCATCTTCATAGGTGCCGCGTACCGCTTCCGCATAGATGTGGGTGGCAAGCGTCTCGACCCCGAAGGGCCGCAGCATCAGCGTTGCGGGAAGTTCCTTCATGCAGTCGACGAAAACCAGGATCGCGGCGGCTCCAAGTGCGGGCCGCAGCATCGGCAGGTGAATCCTGCGCAGCGTGCCGAACGCATTTTCGCCGAGGCTGCGCGCGGCGTGATCGACGCTTTGCGAAATCTTCGCATAGCCCGCCTCGATGCCGTTGATCGACATCGCGAGGAAACGGATCGTATAGGCGAGCACGAGTGCCGCCCCCGAACCCGAGATGAGCAGGCCGGTCGAGATGCCGAACCACTGGCGGAAAGCCGCGTCGACGGCGTTGTCGAAGGCCGCGAGCGGCCAGAGCAGGCCGACCGCGAGCACGGTGCCGGGGATCGCATAGCCGAGGCTTGCGATCCGGCTTGCAGGCGTCGCGAGCCCGCTGCGGTCGGAGCGGATGGCATAGGCCGCGAGCAATCCGAGCAGGAGCGTCACGAGGGTCGCGACCCCCGCAAACAACAGCGTGTTTGCAGTTTCCCGGAGCAGCATCGGCGAAACGTCCCCGCCGGCCACTTTGCGCACGGCCTGATCGGCAAGGTAGCTAAACGGTGCAAGAAAGCCGATCGCGAGCGGCAATGCGCAGGCGAGCCAGGCGCCGAGCGCTTTCAGTCCTTCGAGTTTCGCGCGCGCTGGCGGCTGCGCGCGGCGGCTTCCCGAAACGAAGCGCTGGCCCTTGCGCGCCCAGCGCTCGAGCAGGAACAGCCCGACGACCAGCGCGAGCATGAAAAGCGAAATCTGCGCGGCTCCCGGCAGCGAAGACCGGTTGAGCCAGGTCGAATAGATCGAAACCGTCAGCGTGCGGACGCCGAGAAACTCGGTCGCGCCGATGTCGTTGAGCGCCTCGAGCAGCGCCAGCGTGATGCCGACCACGATTGCGGGGCGCGCGAGCGGCAGGGCGACGCGGATGAAAACTTCGCTGCGTTTTGCGCCGAGCGTGCGCGCCGCTTCCAGCGCGGTTGCATTCTGCATCAGGAAGGAAGCCCGCGCGGCGAGATAGACGTAAGGATAGAGCACGAAGCCGAGCAGAAAGATCACGCCGCCCATCGAGCGGATTTCGGGAAAATGCAGCGCGCGCGGATCGCTGAGGCCGAAGATCGACCGGATGGTGGATTGAATCGGTCCCAGCGGATGCATGAGATCGAGATAGGCATAAGCGAGAATGTAAGTCGGGATTGCGAGCGGCAGAAGCAGCGCCCAGTCGAACAAGCGGCGTCCCGGAAAGTCCGAGGTGGCGACGAGCCAGGCCGTGCCGACGCCGATCACGCCGGTAAGGATGCCGACACCCAGAAGCAGGATTGCCGTATTCCAGACCGCCGAAGGCAGCACATAGGCGGCGAGTTGCGGCCACAGGTCGCCGGACCCCTGCGACGCAATCACGATCAGCGCCACGACCGGCGAAACGACGATCGCCGCGGTGACAATGGTGGCAAGCGTAAAGCCGGGCGTCCCGCTGGTGCGGAACGCCCGGTAGATCGAAGCCGTCACGCGAGCGGCTACTGGTCGAAGCCGACCTTGGCGACCAGATCAGCCGCAAGCTTGCGGTTCTTTGCGATCGCCGTGAGATCGATCTCGTCGGTCTTCAGCGGCCCGAGCGCGGCGATGATCGGATCGATCTGCGCACCCGGACGAACCGGATACTCGTAGTTGACCTTGGCGTAGGCGGCCTGCGCTTCGCTTGAAACCAGGAATTCCAGAAGCTTGATCGCGTTCGCCTTGTTCGGCGCGTTCTTCGCGACCGAAGCGCCGGAGATGTTCACATGCGTGCCGCCGCCCGGGAAGGTCGGCAGGATCACGTTGATCGCATCGCCCCACTTCTTCTGGTCTTCGTTGCCGCGTCCGCGCATCAGGCCGACATAATAGGAATTGCCGATGCCGATGTCGCAGATGCCGCCGAGAATATCGCGCGCGACCTCGCGGTCGCCGCCGGCCGGCTTGCGCGCGAGATTGTCCTTGATGCCCTTGAGCCAGGCTTCGGCCTTCTCGGCGCCGTAGTGACTGATGTAAGCCGCGATCAGGGCGGTGTTGTAGGGGTGGTTGCCCGAGCGGATGCAGACTTTACCTTTCCACTTCGGGTCGGCGAGATCGGCATAGGTCAGCGCCTTGTCCTTCACGCGATCCTTGGAGACGTAGAACAGGCGCGCACGCAGCGACAGCGCGAACCAGTGACCGTCCTTGTCGCGCAGATGCGCCGGCACGCCGGCGGCCAGCGCTTCCGATTTGACGCCCTGCGTCACGCCGCGGGCGACGCCGTCGAGCACGTTGCCGATGTCGACGGCCATCATGATGTCGGCGGGCGAGTTTGCGCCTTCCGCCGCCACCCGTTCGGCCATGCCCTTTTCGATGAAGATCGAATTGACCTTGATTCCGGTCTCCTTGGTGAAGAGATCGAACAGCGGCTGGATCAGCTTCGGTTCGCGGGTCGTGTAGACGTTCACCTCGCCCTGCGCCTGGGCGGGAAGGGGGGAGAGCAAGGCCGCGAATACGGTCGCGACCAACGCAAGGCTGGGAATAAGACGGTTCATGGGGGCCTCCTGGCGGCGTTTGGCTCTGATTGGCCGTAAATTCTGTGATACTGGCCGGTACAAAATCTTGCGGCGCAAAAAAAAGCAAACGAAATCAATATTCTATACTAATTCCAAAGAAGGCTTTGGGCCGATCACGCGCTTGTGGCATGGAGTGAGGCCTTCGTGCATTGCACCACACCGGCTATCCGCTAGCATCCGCGCAATCACGGGATTTGAAATGAGTCACGATCCGCACGCGCTACCTGCCGGCACGGTCATTGCCGGCTATCGCATCGTTCGCGCCCTCGGCGCGGGCGGCTTTGGCATTACCTATGAAGGTGAAAGCCCGGTCACCGGCCGCCGCGTCGCGATCAAGGAGTTCTTTCCGCGCGGGATTGCGTCGCGCAAGGGTGCGACCGAGATCATTTATGCCGAGCGCGACTCCGAACTCGTAACCTGGGCGCTCAAGCGCTTCGAAAGCTCGACCACCGAGCAGTGCCGGCTGAAGCATCCGAACATCGTCGAGGTCTTCCATTATCTGGCGGACAACGACACCGGCTACATGTTCATGGATTACGTCGAAGGCAGCACCTTCGAGCACTGGCTGCGTGATCGCGCCAATCTGCCGACGGTCGATGAAATCCGGCCGGTTCTGGAGCCGGTGATCGACGCGCTCGATTACCTGCACAGCATGAATTTCATTCACCGCGACATCGCGCCCGATAACATCATGATCACGGCGACCGGCCGGCCGGTGATCATTGATTTCGGCGCGATCAAGGTCATCGAAAACCGTACGCTGCTGCAGGCCAAGACCGTGCACTCCTTCATGGTCGGCAAGCAGCATTATTCGCCGCCGGAGCAGACCCGCGAAGGCGAGGCACTCGATGCCCGCGCCGATATCTATGCGCTGGGCGCGGTGTTCTATCGCGCGCTGACCGGCAAGCCGCCCGCCGATACCGAAGAACGCGCGCGCAAGATCGCGTTCGGCGAGGGCGATTCGCTCGTTCCGCTATCCGTCGCCGCGCCGCATGTGCCGGAGCCCTTCGCGCAGGCGATCGAAAAGGCCCTTTCCTTCCGCGCGTCCGAGCGCCAGTCCTCGATCGAAGAGTTTCGTCTTGCGCTCGGCTGGCTCGGCACAACCGGCTCCAATGCGCCGACGACGCCGGTCATCCGTGGTTTGCCGAACCCGGCGCCGAACCCTTCTCATGTTTCCGCGTCCTCCGCGCAGATTGCGAAAGCCAAGCGCTCCTCCGCGGGCCGCTGGGCGGCGATCGCCGCGGGGATCGTGCTTCTGGTCGTGGGCTCGGCCTTTGCGATGATGTCGCTGCGCACGACGGAGACGCAGGTCGCGGTGGTGACGCCGGCGAAATCCGAGACCCCGCAGCAGCCTGCGTCTTTGCCGGAGAATCCGCCTTCGCGGCCGCCGGTGCAGCAGTCCGAAACGCCGCAAATGCAGGCGCCGGCAGCCCAACCCAACGCGCCGGCGCAGAACCCGCAGCAGCAGGTTGCGGTTGTTGATCCCAAGCCCGATGCGCCTTCGAAGCAGGAAGCGCAGCAGCAGGATCGCAAGATCGACGCGCTCGTGCCGCCGCCTCCGCCGGTTGACCCGCAGGCCGACGCGCGGCGCGATTTCGAGATCGCGCAGAAGATCGACACCATGGAAGCCTATGATCTCTTCCTGTCGCGCCACCCCGAGGGATTCTACGCGACGCTCGCGCGTGCGCAGAAGACGAAGCTTGCTTCGATCGAGCAGCAGCGCATCCAGCAAGAGCAGCAGCGCCAGCGCGAGGAGCAATTGCGCATCCAGCAAGCCTTGACTCGCAACGTGATCGCCGAGTTGCAGCGTGCCGGCTGCGGCCCCGACCGTTCGGAAGGCGAGTGGGACGATGCCGCGCGCAAATCGCTCAACCTTTACAATCGTCACGCCAAAACCAAGTTTGACGACGAACCGAACGAGGAACTGCTGCACGCCCTGAAAGAGCGGGACGGCCGGGTCTGCCCGCTGGTCTGCGGCCGCGGTTATGTGGCGCGCAACAACGCCTGCGTCGCGATCCCGCAGCAGGTGCAGCAGCGCCCCCAACCGCGTCCGCAGCAGCAACAACAGCAGCAGCAACAGCCACAGTTGCCGCGTGGAACGATCTGCGTGCGTGGAATCTGCGTCGGCAACTGAAGCCCGCACTCGATACAAAATCAAAAGGCCGGGGTGATGCCCCGGCCTTTTTCGTTTCTGCGGCCGCCGGCCTCAGTCTTCCAGCTTGCCGATATGATGCTGCGAATAGAGCTGCAGCCCGAGCTTTTCGACGAGATCGAGCTGGGTTTCGAGGAAGTCGATATGGCCCTCTTCGTCGGCCATCAGTTCTTCGAACAGGTCCTTGGAAGGATAGTCCTTCACCGAATGGCAGTAGGTGGCCGCTTCCTGATAGAGCGCACGCGCTTCGTATTCGGCCTTGAGGTCGGCCTCGAGCACTTCCTTGACGTTCTGGCCGATGCGGATCGGGTCGAGCGTCTGCATGTTCGGCAGGCCCTCGAGGAAGATGATGCGCGTCGTGAACTTGTCGGCGTGCTGCATCTCTTCGATGGATTCCGCCCGCCACTTCTTGGCGAGATCGAGATAGCCCCAGTCGTCGAGCAGCCGGTAGTGAATCCAGTACTGATTGATCGCGGTGAGCTCAGAGCGAAGGCCCTTGTTGAGATATTCGATGACTTTGGGATCGCCCTTCATGGCGGCCACTCCTGGAGGAAATTCAGTTGAGTTTCTTATTTAGAATAATTCTAAGGAGAACGCAAACACCTGATACGGGTGCCGGGAAGCCTTATACCAGAAGGGATTTATTCTGCCGGGATCAGGGCCGCACCCGCCGGCAACGGCTCCAGGGCGGCGTTGAGCGCATCGGCGATCTTGGCGACGCCGCAGGAGGTATCGGTCGCAGCCGGGCATGCCTTGCAGCCGCGGCCCAGCGTTTCATCCATGATTTTCCGGATCGTGCGGGCGCAGGTACCGCATTTGGGGCTGCAGCCCAGGCACTTGTAGACCTCGAACGTCGAGCGCGCAGCGCCCTCGGTCCGCGTGCAGGATTCGCGGACTTGCGCTTCGGTCAGGCAGTTGCACGAGCAAACGATCACGGGCGCATACCTTTAGCAAAAACAGCTTAGATTAGAATACTTCTAAGCTATTGAACTTGCTGCTGATTTTTATCGCAGAGGGCGCAGGCCGGGTCAAGCGGGAGCGGTCAACAGGCAAATTGAATTCTGTGGTTCTGCTGAATCCGCCACCGTGGCAAACAGCCTTGCCTTACGTTTTCCTTACCTAGTGTGCGGGGTGCCGGATGCAAACCAGGCCGAAACTTGCCGTAGTCGGCGCGGGGGCCATCGGGAGCCTGCTTGCGGCGATCTGGAAGCGCGCCGACGAGGACGTGACGCTGGTCGTGCGGCCGGAGCGGGTCGACGCATTGCGGGCTTCCGGCCTGCGGGCGAGCGGGCTCGCCGGCGATTTCCATGTCGCTCCGGAAGTCGCGGCGGAAATCCCCTCGGGCACCGAATTCGCAATTTTCACGATGAAGACGCAGGATCTCGCGCACGCACTTCGGACGCATAAAGGCTCGCTCGGCTCCGCCACCATCGTCACGACGCAAAACGGGGTCCGTGCGCGGGAGATCGTGCTTGCCGAATGCGGTGTGGAGCCGATCACCGCGACGCTCATGCTGAACGCCTCGATGCTGGAGCCCGGCGCGGTCCGCTATAACCGGATCGGCACGACGATTCTCGGCGCGGTTCCGGCGGAGCGGCGCACCGCGCTCGCGGAAATGGATGTGCTGTTCGAACTCGTCTCGCCGGTCTTCGACACGCCGCAGATCGAAGGCGCGATGTGGTCGAAGCTCGTGGTGAACGCGCTGACCAACAGCCTGCAGGCGCTCACCGGGAAATCATTGAACGAATGCGTCAACGATCCCGTCATCGCCACTTTCGCGGTGGCGCAGCTGAAGGAGTCGTTCGGCGTCGTGCGTGCCGCGAAGATTCCGCTGATCGACATGCCCGGCGCGCCGATGAAACTGTTTTCTACCGTGATGCGGCTGCCGGCCTTCGTCGGCAAGGCGATCCTGCGCAAGAACCTCGGCCGTGCCGACGAGGAGAACACGCTCACTTCGACCTTGCAAAGCATCCTGCGCAAGCAGCCGACCGAGATTGACTATCTGAACGGCGAATTCGTGCGCCTCGGCGACAAGATCAAATTCCCGGTGCCGATCAACCGCGCGATCGTCGAGGCGATCAAACGGATCGAAAAAACCGGGCAGTTCCTGACGCGCGAAGAAACTGCCGCGATGGTGCGGAAGTGACGATCACGATCTACCACAATCTCGCGTGCGGCACTTCGCGCAACACGCTTGCCATCATCCGTGCGAGCGGCGAGGAGCCGCTTGTTATCGAGTACCTGAAAGCGCCGCCGGCGCGCGAAACACTCAAGGCCCTGATCGCTGCCATGGCGATTTCCACGCGCGATCTCCTGCGCGAGAAGGGCACGCCTTATGCCGAACTTGGCCTGAGCGATCCGAAATGGAGCGACGAAGAGCTGATCGATTTCATGCTCGCGCATCCGATCCTCATCAATCGTCCGATCGTGGCGTCGCCGCGAGGGACGAAGCTCTGCCGACCCTCGGAGCTGGTTTTCGATCTTTTGGAGACACCGGTCGAGCGTTTCACGAAAGAAGACGGCGAAGTGGTGTCGCCGCGCAGGTAACGGCTTGCCGTGAAGGCGGCTGCGCTAAGGTTTGAAAGTAATCTCCAGCCCCGGCACGTCCAGCCCGTGCACCTCCGAGCGCCAGGTCTCGCCGGGGGCAACGACGAAGGCTTTCGTCACCGTGCCGGTGGTGATGATCTCGCCGGCCGCAACCGGTTCGTTTTCGGGATCGTCCCGCAGCAAATCCAGAAGATGCTTCATCGCAAGCAGCGGCCCGTCGAGCACATTGCGCGCATGGCCTTTGTCCACGAGTTCGCCGTTGCGGTAGAGCGAGATTTCGAAGTTTGAAAGTGCAGCCAGCCACGCCGGGCGATCCACGAGTTTTACGCGAGGCCCGAGATAATAGGCCCCGTGCAGACCGTTGTTCGCAACCGTGTCGGCCGCGGAGAATTTCCAATCCGGGTAATGCGACTGCACGATCTCGAAGCCATGCGCGGCCCAGTCGATGCAGTCGAGAATTTGTGCGGCCGACATGCCGGCCTGCGGCGCTTTGTCGAAACCGAAGGCGATCTCCGGCTCGATGCGCGGCTCGGCAAAGCGCGCGAGATCGACATTCCGCGCAGCGGTAAAGTCGTCGAGCGTGGTGTCGTACATATACCCCCAGATCGGAGCGAAAACTTTGTATTCGTCCCAGATCGTGCGGTTGGTGAAGCCGATCTTGCGGCCGCGCACTTTCTCGCCGCGACGCTCCCGCAGGCGTCGCATCTGCGCCACGACCGCATAAGCCTCCGGCAACGCGATGCCGCGGAAGGCTTCGAGCGGACGCCGCCGGTCGATGGCGTCTAGAATTTCCGCGGCGCGCGCGGTGGTCTGCGGCATGCTCATTGCGCTAGGGTCTGCCTTCTCTTTGCCGGTGTTGACAGGGCCGCACTTTCGTAGCCCCATCCCCGCCGAATTCGACAAAAAACCAGTTCTACACAAGCCAGGTGAGAGAAAAGCCAATGTATCCGGACGTTTCGCTGCATATCAACGGCCAATGGACCAAGGGCGCGGAGGGCAAGAGTGAGCCCGTCCTCAATCCCGCGACCGGTGAGAAGATCGGCACGCTCGCGCATGCGACCAAACCCGATCTCGACATGGCGTTGCAGGCGGCCGACGACGGCTTCAAGGTCTGGAAGAAAACCCCGGCCGATACCCGCTACAAGACGCTGCGCAAGGCCGCGGAGATCATCCGCTCGCGCGCCGACGACATCGCGAAGATCATGGTGATGGAGCAGGGCAAGCCGTTCGCCGAAGCCAAGGGCGAAACGCTGCTCGCCGGCGACATCATGGACTGGTTCGCGGAAGAGGCCCGCCGCACGTATGGCCGCGTCATTCCTGCCCGCGGCGAAAACATCTGGCAGCTTGTCGTAAAAGAGCCGGTCGGACCGGTTGCGGCTTTCACGCCCTGGAATTTTCCGATCAACCAGGCGGTGCGCAAATGCTCGGCGGCGATTGCGGCCGGCTGCTCGATCATTCTCAAGGGACCGGAAGAAACCCCGGCGTCTTGCGCCGAACTCGTGAAGTGTTATCTCGATGCCGGCGTTCCCGCGGGCGTCATTCAGCTCGTTTACGGAAACCCGGCGGAAATTTCGTCCTATCTCATTCCGCATCCGGTGATCCGCAAGATTACCTTCACCGGCTCCACGGCGGTCGGCAAGCAACTCGCTTCACTCGCCGGCCTGCACATGAAGCGCATCACCATGGAACTCGGCGGTCACGCGCCGGCGATCGTGTTCGAGGATGCGAACGTCGATCAGGCGGTGAAAATCCTGTCCGCGAACAAGCATCGCAACGCCGGACAGGTCTGCGTCGCGCCGACCCGTTTTCTGGTTCATGAAAAGGTCTATGGCGACTTCGTCGAGAAATACACCGCCGCCGCCAAGAAGCTGAAGGTCGGAGATGGTCTCGACAAGGACACGCGCATGGGCCCGCTCGCGAACACGCGCCGCGTGGATGCGATGGAGTCCTTCGTCGCGGATGCCGTGCAGAAGGGCGCCAAGGTCGAGACCGGCGGCAAGCGCATCGGCAACAAGGGCAACTTCTTCGAGCCGACCGTGCTGACCGGAATCAATCACGACATGAAGATCATGAACGAGGAGCCGTTCGGTCCGCTGTCGCCGATCGTGCCGTTCTCGTCGTTCGATGCCGTCGTCGAGGAAGCGAACCGCCTGCCTTATGGTCTGGCGGCTTACGCCTATACGTCTTCGGCGAAGACCGCCGGTGCGATCGGCGCGGCGTTCGAGAGCGGGATGGTTTCCATCAACCATCACGGCCTTGCGCTGCCCGAAGTGCCGTTCGGCGGCGTCAAGGATTCCGGTTATGGCTCCGAAGGCGGTTCCGAGGCCATCGAGGCCTACCTGAACACCAAGTTCATTTCGCAGCTCGGGATCTAAACGCTTCGTTTGCATACCTCGTCATGCCCGGCCTCGTGCCGGGC
>JAEZFA010000332.1 GCA_023417665.1 Pseudomonadota bacterium
CCCCCTGCTTGCCGCGATCCTGATGCATCTGATCGATACCGGCAGATTGGATGAGCAGATCCAGAACAAGCGGCTTCGCGCTTCGCAGCTATCGAAGCAGGTACGCGGCGCGCTCAAGCCGGTCGCATTCCCCGAGACGCCGGGATTTCACTACTGGCTGCCGATGCCGGAAGGCTACGACGTATCCGAATTCATCGCCCAGGCCTCGGCGCGCGGCATCAACATCGCCGCCTCGCCGTCGTTGCCCACGCACGGCAACCCGAACCCGGGGGTCCGGCTTTGCGTCGGCGGCGTCGACAACGACGACGATCTTGCGAACGCATTGAACGAAATCGCGCAGCTGGTTTCGCGCCGGGAATTCATCTCGGTATTTTAAGACAAACAACAAAACGGGAAAACGCCATGGCCGCGAAGTACGGACCGCTTTATCTCTGGATCGACGGACAACGGCTGCCGGCCGCGGGCCGCGCGTGCCACGATGTCATCGACCCATCCACCGGCGATACTCTTGCGCCACTGCCGCTTGCCTCGAAAGCCGACCTCGATCTTGCGCTCGATGCCGCCGATCACGCGTTCAAAACCTGGAAGAAGGTTTCGCCGGTCGAACGCGGGGCCGTATTGCGCAAGGCTGCGGCGCTGTTGCGCGAACGGCTTGAGCACATCGCCGCCCAGCTGACACTTGAGGAAGGCAAACCGATCACTGAATCGCGCACGGAAATTCTCACCTGCGCCGAAGTTTTCGAGTGGTGCGCCGAAGAAGGCCGCCGCACCTACGGCCGGCTGATCCCTCCGCGGCAACCCGGCGTGCGCCAGCTCGTCATCAAGGAGCCGATCGGACCTGTGGCCGCTTTCGCACCTTGGAATTTCCCCGGCATTACGCCGGCACGCAAGATCGCGGCGGCCATCGCGGCGGGTTGCAGCATCATCATCAAGCCTGCCGAAGAGACGCCTTCGACGGCACTGTGTTTTGCGGAAGCCCTGCATGACGCGGGACTGCCGAAAGGCGTGCTCAACGTCGTCTTTGGCGTGCCGAGCGAAGTCTCCGGCTATCTTCTGGCCTCTCCGGTTATTCGCAAACTCTCTTTCACCGGCTCGACCGTGGTCGGCAAGGAGCTCGCGAAGCTTGCCGCCGATGGCGTCAAGCGCGCGACACTGGAGCTGGGCGGCCATGCTCCGGTGATCGTTTGCAACGATGTGGACATCGGCAAGGTTGTACCGCTGGCACTGGCCTCGAAATTCCGCAATGCCGGCCAGGTCTGCATCTCGCCGACCCGATTTCACGTGCAGGAGGGCATTTTCGACCGCTTCGTATCGGAGTTCACCGAAGCATCGAAGGCGCTTCATGTCGCGAACGGGATCGACGAAAAAAGCCAGATGGGATCGCTCGCCAATCCGCGCCGCGTAGCGGCTATGGAAACCTATATCGGCGACGCCGAGAAGCACGGCGCAAAAATCAGGAGCGGAGGCCGGCGCAAGGGCAACACCGGCATGTTCTGGGAGCCAACGGTCATTTCCGACGTGCCGACCAACGCCCGCATCATGAATGAGGAACCGTTCGGCGCGGTCGCAGTCTTCAATCGCTTCGCAAAACTCGACGAAGCGCTCGCGGAGGCCAACCGCCTGCCCTATGGACTGGCGGCCTACGCCTTCACGAACGACCTGCACGCCGCAAAGACGATCGAACATGAAATGCAGGCCGGCATGATCGGCCTCAATACGTTTCAGGTCACGCTGCCCGAAACACCGTTCGGCGGTCAGAAGGATTCCGGGTACGGCTCGGAAGGCGGCATCGAAGGTATCGACGGCTATATGCAGACCAAATACGTCAGCGAAGTCTGATCGGATTCCGTCTTCGGTATCCGAAACGCGAGCAGGCTTCCGCGCTTATAACAAAATCCAAAGGAACTCAGCGCCATGACCGACCTTCAGTTCGTTACGACCGCAGACGGCATTTCACTTGCCGTGGAAGCTGCCGCGGATAACGGCAAGCCGCCGCTCGTTCTGAGCAACTCCATTGGGGCGAACCTCGGCATGTGGGACGAATTCGTCGTTCATGGTGCCGATCGTTTCCGCATCATTCGCTATGACACGCGCGGGCACGGCAAGTCGCAGATCAAAGACGAACCGATCAGCATCGAAACGCTGGGACGCGACATCCTCCGCATCATGGATGCACTGCAAGTTCAGAAAGCCACGCTTTGCGGCCTGTCGCTGGGCGGCCTTACCGCGCAGTGGCTCGGCGTCAATTTCCCTGCCCGCTTCGACGGAATTGTCGTCGCGAATACGGCCGCGAACTTTCCGCCGGCAAGCATGTGGCAGGATCGCGCTAAAACGGTTCGCGAAAGCGGCATGGAGCCGCTCGTCGCCGCGACGCTGGACCGCTGGTTCACAAAATCGTTCCAGGACGCAAACCCGAAGCGGATGGCGGAAATCGCGACAATGATCTCGAGCACTTCAGCGATCGGCTATGCGCGATGCTGCGAGGTGCTTGCCTCAACCGATATGTCGCCGGCGCTCGGCAAGCTCTCACTTCCTACGCTGGTTCTGTGCGGCGAGCATGATCCATCGACGACAATTTACCGCGGCGAAGAGCTTGTTGGCGCCATTCCCAACGCGGAAATGGTCGTACTGAAGGCGGCGCACATCTCCGCAATCGAAGCGGCCGGCGACTTCGCCGACAGCGTGGCGCAGTTCATCGGAACGCTCGACAGATAGTCGCCGCGCTACGGCAGGGAAACACGATCCCTTGTGCGGCGGATCAGGTCCTTCGCGATGAGCAGCTGCTGGATCTGCGTCGTGCCCTCGTAGATTCGCAGGACGCGGACATCGCGATAGATCTGTTCGACCATGTAATCCCGGATATAGCCGTTGCCGCCGTGGATCTGGACGCAACGGTCGGCAACACGGCAAACCATTTCCGTCGCAAACATCTTGCACATCGAGGCTTCGACCTGGATCGGGTTTCCGTCCCGAAGCCTGCGCGCGGCGGATCGCACCATGGTCTTGGCGGCATAGGTCGCTGTGAGCGAGTCCGCCAGCATCGCCTGCACGAGCTGATGCTGCGCGATGGGTTTGCCGAATTGCTTACGCTCCATCGCGTATTGCGTTGCGTCTTCGATCAAACGGTACGAAAGCCCCACGCAGCATGCGGCGATGAACAATCGACCGAGATCAATCGACTGCATCGCGATCTTGAAGCCCGCCCCCGCTTCGCCGAGCAGCGCTTCGTCCGGCACCTCGCATTGATCGAACGTCAGTTCGGCAATCGGCGCGCCCTGTTGCCCCATCTTCTGTTCGGGCTTCCCGATGGAAAGTCCTCTCGTACCGGGCTCGACAAGAAATGCGCTGATCCCGCCACCATCATCCGGCGTCCGCGCGATGACCGTAAACAGACCGGCAATCGTCGCATTGGAAATGAAGCGCTTTGCGCCGTTCAGTACCCAGCCGCGCGCGGTGCGACGCGCTATTGTTTTAATACTTGCGGCATCGGACCCGGAATCGGGCTCGGTCAGTGCAAAAGCGCCGATCAGTTCTCCCGACGCCAGACGCGGGAGATAGCGCGTTCTCTGCTCATTCGTTCCGGAAACGGCGATGCCGAGGCTGGCAATGCCGTTATGGATACTAAGGACGTTACGGATCGCCGGAGCCACGCGCCCCAGAACAAGGCCGACTTCAGCATATTGTTCCGCGTTGAGCGCAAGGCCTCCGTATTCTTCCGGAAACGTCAGCCCGAACAGGCCGAGTTCTCGCATTTCCTGGAGTAGCGCCGCCGGCGGCTCCTCGCCCGAAGCAACCTCGCGCTCGCTTGGAATCAGACGTTCGCGGGTAAATCGATCGATGCTCTCCAGAACAGGAGCGAAGTCGTCGTCCGTCATTCCGGCCTGCACTGTCATCCCTGCCCCGACGACATTTCCTTGAGCTTTGCCTTGAGGATTTTCCCGGTCGGTCCGATGGGCAGTTCGGCGAAAAAGACGTGCGAAGGCACTTTATAGGCCGCAAGGTTCTCGCGCAGGAACGCTTTCAGCGCATTCTCATCCACCGTCTTCCCGGCAACCGGCTGCACATACGCCACGACCTCCTCGTTACCGGCCACCGCACGTCCGAACACTGCATTCATTGCAACGCCGGGAAACTGCGAAATCACGGTTTCGACTTCCAGCGGATAGACGTTGAAACCGCTGCGGATGATGACTTCCTTCTGCCGGCCGACGATGTAGAGGTTTTCGTCCTGGTCCATCCGCGCGATGTCGCCGGTCGCGATGAAGTCGCCGGGACGGACAATATCCGCATTGCCGGCGTCGTTCTTGTAGTAGCCAATCATGCGGGTGGGCCCGCGCGCCCAGACTTCGCCCGGCTCGCCGATTTCCGCGTCGCTGCCGTCCGGCCGCACGATGCGGATTTCGATTCCCGGCTGCACCTGCCCGACGGAATCTTCCTCGATCGGCCCGCGCGAACGTGTCACCGGCACGATTTCCGTCATGCCGTAGGAGTTGCTGATGCCGACGCCCAGCACTTCCTCCACTTCCGCCTTCAACGAGAGATCGAGCGGCGCTCCGGCAACCGCCGCGACGCGCAAGCGCGATGGACGAAGCGGGAGATTGTTTGCCTTGGCGTATTCGAGCAGACGCGAATAAACCATCGGCACGCCGAGAAGATAGGTGATCCGGTTTTCGCGGATCGCAGCGGCCAAGTGATCCGCCTTGAACTGCGGCATGATCTCGATGCTCGCACCCGCCCAGAGCGACGTGAGAAGCATGGTTCCGAGTCCGATAATGTGGCTGATCGGGGAAATGTTGTAGAGCACGTCGTCAGGCGTGATGTTTCGCAACATCGCCATGTTGCCGCCCTGATACATCAACCCTTGGTGCGAGACCATGACGCCCTTGGGCGCGCCGGTGGTGCCGGAGGTGAAAATCAGCGCACCGGTCTGCCGTGCCTTGTCGGCATAGACGGGCTCCGCGACGGCGTTCTGGTCGGTATCCGTAAGCGCGAACTTCCCCGTAACCGGATCTTCGACGGTCTTGGCGTTCATGCGCTCCGCGTGGCCTGCCGCGGCAACGGAATCGCCGCTCGTCAATACGACCAGGCGGCAGCCGGAAAACTCGCGAAACAGATCAATCTCTCGCGCAGACATCCGCGCATTGATGGCGGCCGGCCATGCATCGATTTCGCTGCAGGCATGCACGAAAACGACGGTCGCAATACTGTTCTCGTTGACGATCAGGACCCGGTCGCCGCCACGCACGCCCCGGTCTTTCAAGAGTGCTGCCGCGCGCTCTACCGCTTTCCAGAACTCGCCGTAGTTCACGCTGCGGCCGCCGCTGACAAGTGCCGGCCGTTCCGGGGTACGCTGCGCCCAGCCGCGCGCCAGATGACTGAACCGCGCCGGCATGGCGTCAAGCAGCGCAGATGGATCGCCGCCGCCATAAATTCGTGTTGCTTCGGTCACGCTGAACGATGACTCCGCCATATCCGTTATATCCGCTTGCCGCTGCCGAGATGCACTGCGCTTCCGCGCCGCACATTCCGCCAAAGACGCAACCTTACCCAGCCTCGGCATTCCTCGCGCGCAGGCCTTCCCAGAACACGATCTTCTTGTGCAGGTAGCCGAGGAACTTGTTTCCGGCGACGCCCATCGCGGAAAGCACGATCACACTCGCGAACATGCTGGCGACGTCGAGATTGACGGACGACGCCTGAATGACATTGCCAAGCCCGGCTTTGGAGGCGATGAACTCGCCCACGACAGCACCGATCAGCGCCATGACCACGCCGATCTGAAGGCCGGCGAAAATCGCGCCCGCGGCCGAGGGCAGCTTCACGTTGAACAGGATGGAAAGCCGCGACGCCGAAAACGCTCGATAGAGATTTACCAAATCCGGGTTCACCGATTGCACGCCGACCAGCGTGTTGATGAACACCGGAAAGAAGCAGATCAGCGCCACCATGACGACCTTCGACGAGAGGCCATAGCCGAACCAGACGATGATCAGCGGCGCGAGCGCAACCTTGGGCATCGACTGAAACGCGACGATATAGGGCGTGAGCGCACGCTCGAGCAGGCGCGACTCGCCAAGAACTGCTCCCGCAAGGATCGCGACCGAACAGCCCAGGACATAACCGGCGATTACGGCCTGCGACGTCGCCCAGATGTGCGGCCAAAGGATCCCGCCAACCAGTCCATCCCAGAGCGCCTGCGCGACGGCGAGAGGGCGCGGCAGGATATACGGCGGAACCTGGAAGTAGGTCACCGCCAGTTCCCACAGCGCGATACCAACGACGAACAGAACGACCGAGAGGCTGATCTCCGCGAAACGATTTTTCATAACGCCCTCACGAAGCCTTCGTGCCGAAGAGATTCCGGAAATGATTGCAGTAGTCGCCAAAGGCCGCGCTGCCCATGGTGCCGGCCTCGCGCGGTCGCGGCAGATCAATCGGGTGTTCGTCGATGACCCTGCCCGGTCGCGCCGACATCGTGATGACGCGGTCCGAGAGGAACACGGCTTCCGGAATCGAGTGGGTA
The DNA here is from genome assembly GCA_023417665.1 of Pseudomonadota bacterium. GTDB lineage: Bacteria > Pseudomonadota > Alphaproteobacteria > Rhizobiales > Xanthobacteraceae. The sequence continues at coordinate 6,524 of JAEZFA010000332.1, forward strand.
ATGAAGATCACGGATTTCTTCGCCTGCATCCAGATCCGTTGCAGTTCGAGCATCATGAACTCGCGCGACATCGCATCGAGCGCGGCGAACGGCTCATCCATCAGAAGCAGCGTGGGGTCATGAATGAGACCGCGGGCGATGCCCACGCGCTGCTGCATTCCCCCGGACAGCTCGTGCGGATAATGGTTCAGAAAATCACCGAGCCCGACCAGCTTGAGGAGATCGACCGCAGGATCGCGGTAGTCGTTGACCGGGCGGCGCAACGCACGAATCGGAACGAGTACGTTCTCGAGCACCGTTTTCCATGGCAGCAAAGTCGGCTGCTGAAACACAACGCCGGTGTCGGCACGCGGGCTCGTAACATCGCGGCCATTGAGCACGACCTTGCCGGCAGTCGGCGACAAGAGACCGGAGACAACTTTCAGAAGGGTCGATTTACCACAGCCCGAAGGTCCCAGAATGGAAACAAATTCTCCACGGCGAACCGTGAGCGAGAAATCCTTGACCGCCGTTACCGGGCCGCGCGTCGAGCCATAAATCAGATCGAGGTTGCTGATCGAAAGGATCGCATCCTGCCGGTCCGCCGCCGTCGACGGTATCTTTTCATCAAGGTTCATCGTGTTTACTGCGTGCCGCGCATGATTTCACGCCGCGGCAGCACTCCTCCCGATCCAAGTTCGCCGAGGTTCTTTTCGACCTGTCCAAAGCACTATCGCAAAATTTGTACACCTGTGCAAATTATTGTGGTGTAGCAATCCGGCGCGATTGTCCCACTCGGCAATGCGAACGTGGCAAGCGTGTTGTTTTTCGGATAAGCGATCGAAAGTATTTGGAGCCCTATTATGACGACCCCTTCTTCCAACCGGGATCAGCGCAGCGCGAAGCGGCCAGGCCGGGTGAAACGGCGGCGCGATCTACTCGGCGTTGTTTATGAGGCGGTTTCCGACAGCGGCATCGACGGCGTGGGCATGCGCGAGATCGCCGAGCGGGCGAGCGTAAGCACCGGCACGCTGAATTATCATTTTAAGAACAAGAAGCAGCTCATCATGGCGGCGATGAAGGCCGCCTATGAGGTGCCTGACGATTTCGCGTCGCACCATTCATCGGCCCTCAGCCAGCTGAAGATTTTCGTTTTTAGCTATGTTTTTCAACATTCTAAGGACCGATTCTGGCGCTTCTGGGTCAATTGCGCTTCGCAGGCGACGCGCGACGTCGAACTGCGTGATCATCAGAACGAGCGGCTGGAGCGGCAGCAGAAATTCTGGGCTTCGCTGCTCAAATCAGCCGTCGAGGCCGGCGAACTTGGCAAACTCGACGCGGACAAGACCGCCGAGCATCTGATTATTTTCTGTCACGGCCTGGTCGTGCGGCAGGTATTGCGCCCCGACAAGGAAACACGCGAGCGCGCTCGCGCGCTTATCGACGAGTATTTCGCGCAGCTCGAGAGCACGTCGAAAAGAAAGAACGGCAAGTAGCCGTCGTACTCCGCAAGATTCGCGCTTGATACGGCGCACTTCCAGTTTCTTATGTTGAAAAGTCCGCTTCTTCCCGCAGCCGGAATCCGTTCATTGACATTTCGCACGGTCGTGCAAATACTAATCTCGTAAAAGCAACGGCCGGATCAACCTCAACATCCAAACCGGCCGCTTACGGGGAAGTGTCCATGTCCGTCGTTCTCTACGAAAAGCCTGCGCCGCACGTGGCGCTGGTTCGGTTCAACAGGCCGGAAGCGCGCAATGCGCTGAATACCGAGGTCCGCCGTCTCCTCGATCAGTATTTCCGCGAGATCGCAGCCGATCCCGAGATTCGCGTTGTGGTGCTCACCGGCAACGAAGCGGCCTTTGCGGCCGGCGCCGACATTCAGGAGCAGGCCGGGCGAGACGTCGTTGGCGCAATCACGGCCTATACGACGCGTGCAATCGCCGATTGCCCCAAGCCGGTAATCGCCGCGGTGAATGGCTTCGCGCTGGGCGGCGGCTGCGAATTCGCAATGCAATGCGATTTCATTATCGCCAATGAAAAGGCGAAGTTCGGCCAGCCGGAACTGCGCCTCGGGCTTATCCCCGGTGCCGGCGGCACGCAGCGCCTGCCCCGTATCATCGGCAAGCATCACGCCCTTTATCTGTTGCTGACGGCAAACTTCCTTTCCGCTGCCGACGCGCACAGGCTCGGGCTTGTCTCAGAGATCGTCGAAGGAAACTGCGAAGCGCGCGCGATCGAACTCGCCTCGCAGATCGCGAAGCTCGCGCCGATCGCTGCCCAGCAGATCAAGGAAGTCGTCAATGCCGGTCTCGACGCTTCGCTCGACGCGGCACTGCGCATGGAGCGCAAGTCCTATCAGCTCATGTTCGGTACCGGCGACATGCGCGAAGGCGTGAAAGCTTTCATGGAAAAGCGCACCGCCAATTTCGCCGGCAAGTAAGGAACGTAGGTAAATGGCACAAAGAGATATTGCGATCATCGGCTTTTCAGAAACGCCGATCGTGCTGCGCTCGGGACGCAGCCAATACGACCTCGCCGGCGAAGCCATGGCGGGCGCGCTGAAGAATGCCGGAATCGAAAAGTCCGAAATCGACGGCATGGCGGTTTCGTCCTGCTTTTCGGACGCCGGCAACCCGTTCTACGGACCCATTCTTTCGGCCTATCTCGGGCTCGAGCTGAACTGGTG
>JAEZFA010000044.1 GCA_023417665.1 Pseudomonadota bacterium
GCGTGCGCGCATCGCCGTGAACGCGGCGTGGCCCGGCGTGTCGATGAAGGTGATCTTGGCGCCGGACGGCGCCTGCACCTGATAGGCGCCGATAGGCTGCGTGATGCCGCCGGCTGCGCCGGAAACCACGTTGGTTTCGCGGAGCGAGTCCAGAAGCGAAGTCTTGCCGTGATCGACGTGACCCATGATGGTGACGACCGGCGGCCGGGATTTGAGGCTCTCCGGCGCGTCGGGCGCATCGAACAGGCCTTCGACCACGTCGGACGCGGCAACGCGCTTGACCGTATGTCCCAGTTCTTCGGCGATCAGCTGCGCGGTGTCGGCATCGATCAGGTCGGTGACCAGCTTCATCTGGCCCTGCTTCATCAGAAGCTTGACGACATCGACCGAACGCTCCGCCATGCGGCTTGCGAGTTCCTGGATCGTAATGGTTTCCGGCACCACGATTTCGCGCGAAACCTTTTCCTTGGGTTCGTCGCGGTGGCCCGTGATGCGCTGCGTGCGGCGGCGGAACGAGGCCGTCGAACGCTGCCGCTCGTCGTCGCTCGAAAGCGCGTTGGTGAGCGTGAGCCGGCCGCGCTGCTTGGCTTCGCCGATGCGGGTCGGACGGACAGGTGCGGGCGCCTTGGTGCCGGGACGGCGCGGGCGCGACTCTTCTTCCTCGTCGGCAACGACGACGCGGGCAGCGCCGGGGCGAGCCGGGGCTGCCGTCGTGCCGTCCTCGCCGAAGCGCTTGCGTGCTTCTTGCTCGGCCTTCTTTTTGGTTTCTTCGTCGTGCTGACGACGGGATTCTTCTTCCTTCTTGCGCGCTTCGGCAGCATCGCGCTCGGCCTTTTCGGTGGCCTCGCGCTCGGCGCGGCGCTTGGCTTCCTCGATGGCTTCGCGGCGCTCCTGCTCCTCGCGCTCGCGCGCGTCGATCAGCGCGCGGCCGCGTGCGTCGCGTTCCTCTTCGGTCAGCGTGCGCAGGACCATGCCGCTGCCGCGCGTCGAGGGCGCAGGCTTCGGGGCGGCAGGCGGCGCTTTTCGTTCGGGCGCTACAGGTGCCGGTGCGGCAGTCGCAGGATTGGGTTTTGCACTCCCTGAAACACCCGGCTTCGCCGCCGAGCGCGGTCCGCGCTTCACTTCGACGACAACCGTCTTCGAGCGGCCATGGCTGAAGCTCTGCCGCACGGTTCCGGTCTCCGAGCGCTTCAGGGAAAGCGTCTTCGAAGGTGCGCGCGTCTTTTCGCCAGGGTCTTTGGTGTCGCTCATTCTTGTTCCAGTTCTTGCTTGCTCGTGCCCGGCACGTCGTCGCCGCTGGCGATTTCGCCAGAACGCCAGCGCATCAGTCGGAGGCTGCGATCGAGAAAACCGCCACTCGCCGGGCTCGCGAGCAGGGCTGCATGTACCACATTTGGCCGCCCAAGGGCCAAGTCCAATTGGCTTCCGGTAAATAGGGTCAAAGTGGGGGTTTTCCCACCCTTTTCCGCATCGATTCGGCGCAAAAGCCCGTCGAGCTTGCGCTTTCCGTCGGCCGAGCCGTCGGCGGCGTGATAGAGCGCCACCGCCTTGCCGGAAAGAAGCGCACTTTCGACCTTTGCGTTACCGGTGACGATCCGGCCTGCCTTGTTCGCCAGCGACAGCGCGTCGATGGCTGCGCGTTCGAGCAGCCGGTCGAGCAGTTCCGGCAGGTCCGGGCCGGCCTGCGCGTTCCCGCGAAAGGCGCGGGTGAAGGATTTCTGCGCAATCGCCTTCTCGAGCGCCGGCCGGGATGCGGTGACCCAGGCGCCGCGGCCGGGCAGATTACGCGCCAGATCCGGCACCACGGTCCCGTCCGGGGCCGCGACGAAACGGATCATGCGCTCGACCGGGACATTCTCGCGCGTGGCAATACACGTCCGCACGGGTGCCCGCCGCGCCGCGGCGAGCCCCTCGTCGGTTTCGTGTTCGTCCATGCGCGCGAGCATGCATGCTCCTTAGTTCGCTTCGGCGGCTTCGGCTTCTTCCGCTTCCGCGGAAGCGAGCGCCGATTCCTCGATCCAGCCGGCCTTGACGCGGGCCTGCATGATCAGCGCTTCCGCGCCGTCGCGATCGAGTTCGAAGCCTTCGAGGAAGCCCGCGTGACGCTGGGTTTCGCCGTCCTTGCGTTCGGTCCAGCCGATGAGATCGTCGGTCGCGCAGCCGGCAAGATCCTCGACGGTCTTCACTTCGTTCTCGCCGAGCGCGACCATCATCCTGGTCGTGATGCCCGGAATGTCGCGCAGCTCATCCGCCACGCCGAGCTTCTTGCGCTGCTCGTCGAGTTCGTTCTCGATGCGGTCGAGAAATTCCTTGGCGCGGTTCTGCAGTTCTTCGGCGGTTTCGGCATCGAAACCCTCGATGCCCGCGAGTTCGTCGGCCGGCACGAAGGCGAGATCCTCGACCGTCGTGAAGCCTTCGGAGGAAAGCAGCTGCGCGACGGTTTCGTCGACGTCGAGGCTTTCCATGAACATCTTCGAGCGTTCCGCAAATTCCTTCTGGCGGCGCTCGCTTTCCTCGGCTTCGGTCAGGATGTCGATGTCCCAGCCGGTAAGCTGCGAGGCGAGCCGCACGTTCTGGCCGCGGCGGCCGATGGCGAGCGAAAGCTGCGCGTCCGGCACCACCACTTCGATGCGCTCGCGCACCTCGTCGAGCACGACCTTCACGACTTCCGCCGGCGCAAGCGCGTTGACGACGAAGGTCGCGACGTCCTGCGACCACGGAATGATGTCGATCTTCTCGCCGGCCAGTTCGTTGACCACCGCCTGCCCGCGCGAGCCGCGCATGCCGACGCAGGCGCCGACCGGATCGACCGAGGAGTCGCGCGAGACCACCGCGATCTTCGCGCGCGAGCCGGGGTCGCGCCCGCCCGCCTTGATCTCGATGATGCCGTCATAGATTTCCGGCACTTCCTGCGTGAACAGTTTCGCCATGAACTGCGGATGCGTGCGGGAGAGGAAAATCTGCGGGCCCCGCGGTTCGCGGCGCACGTCGTAAACATAGGCGCGCACGCGGTCGCCGTTGCGGAAGGTTTCGCGCGGCAAAAGCTCGTCCCGGCGGATCACGGCTTCGCCGCGGCCGAGGTCGAGCACGGCATTGCCGTATTCGACGCGCTTCACGACGCCGTTGACGATCTCGCCGATGCGATCCTTGTATTCGGCGTACTGACGATCGCGCTCGGCTTCGCGCACCTTCTGCACGATCACCTGCTTTGCCGACTGCGCGGCAATGCGGCCATATTCGAGCGGCGGCAGCGTATCGGCAATGGTATCGCCGACCTGTGCCGCCGGGTTGTGGCGGCGTGCGTCCTCGAGCGTCATTTCGACCGCGGAATTTTCGACGTTCTCGACCACCATCATGTGACGCGACAGGCGAAGCTCGCCGGTCTTGGCATTGATCTCCGCATGCACGTCGGTTTCCGCGCCGTAGCGCGAACGCGCGGCTTTCGCGATCGCGTCTTCCATTGCCGCGATCACGATGCCGCGGTCGATGGTCTTTTCGCGCGCGACCGCGTCCGCGATCTGCAGGAGCTCGAGTTTATTTGCGGCGACGGCCATGTGGCGTTCTCCGTTAGCGTGTTGCCCGGCGCTTTGCCGGGTGTTTCTGGGTTTTGTTCGCGGAGTTTTCGTCCGCTTCGTTTTCGGCTTCGTCCGCCTGCTTGTCGCGGCGGAGCGCTTCTTCGATGAGTGCGTCGGTCAGCATGAGCTTCGCGTCGGCGATCTCGGCGAGCGGCAGGAGCGCATCGTCCTTGCCTTCGGTGCTTTTCAGCTTCACGGCGTCGTTCTCGATGCCTTCGAGGATGCCGCGGAAGCGCTTGCGCCCTTCGATCATCATCGCCGTTTCAATCTTCGCTTCGTGACCGAGCGCTCGCTCGATGTCGGAGCGGCGCACCAGCGGCCGGTCGATGCCGGGCGAGGAAACCTCAAGGCGATAGGCGCCCTGAATCGGGTCTTCCACGTCGAGGATCGGCGACAGCGCGCGGCTCGTCGCTTCGCAATCGTCGATCGTGAAGCTGCCGTCCGGCCGCTCCGCCATGACCTGCAGCGTTCCGCCGTCGCGGCCCGTGACCTTCACGCGCACGAGACGATAGCCGAGCGTGCCCAGCGCAGGCTCGATTACGGCGGCCACGCGCGCGGCAAGCCCGGTCTCGACGACAAGGCGCGGTTCGTTCGGGTCGGCTTCCAGAGGCATTGGCTTCAACAGGCCGGTCAAGAAAACCAAAAAGAGCGGGGGCCGGCCGGCACCCCACTCTCAAGTATCGATCCCGCAGGATCGTTCTGAGATGTTGTTGATTGGCCGGGAATATAGCGCCGCGCCCCGGAATCGCAACCCTCGCGAAATCAGCGCCGCCGGAACTCCAGATAGGCCGGTTTGCGCCCCTCGCGGATGGCCTTTTGCTCGTAGCGGGTTCCAGGCCAATGGGGCCAGGGCAGGCGCCAGTCGTCCGCTCGCTCCGCGAGCCAGTCGAAGTCCGGGTTCCGCAGCAGCCGAACGAGGGTCCACTCGACATAGGTGTCGATGTCGCTGGCGAAGCGTAAAATTCCGCCGGGTTTCACGACCCGCGCGAAACGCGCAACATTGTCGTCGGAGACGAAGCGCCGCTTCCAGTGCCGCCGCTTCGGCCACGGATCGGCATAGAGAATGTCGACGCGGTCGAGCGAAGCTTCCGGCAGCCAGTCGAGCAGGTAAAGCGCATCGCCCGGGTGCAGCCGGATGTTCGCAATGTTCTCGCTCGCGAGCACCGCAAGCATTTTCGCCATGCCGTTGATGAACGGCTCGCAGCCGATATAGCCGGTCTGCGGATGCCTGCGCGCTTCGTGCAGCAGATGTTCGCCGCCGCCGAAGCCGATTTCGAGCTGAAACTTTTCGGGCTTGAAAGCGAACAAAGTTGCGAGATCGCGCGGGCAGGGCTGCGCGAGGTCAAGCGACAAATTCGGGAGGAGTTCTTCGTAAAGTCCGGCCTGCTGCTTGCGGAGCTTATGCCCCTTGCGGCGGCCGAAAAAAGCGCCGCGCTGGTGCGCGGCGCTTGCTTCGTTTGTCAGAACGCTTTGCGGAGCTGGTCCGCGAGATCGGTCTTCTCCCACGAGAAGCCACCATCCTTTTCAGCCTGCCGGCCGAAGTGGCCGTAAGCCGCGGTGCGCGCATAGATCGGCTTGTTCAGCTTCAGATGCGTGCGGATGCCGCGCGGGGTCAGGCTCATCAGTTCCTGCAGAATCTTCGCGATCTTCTGCTCGTCGGCTTTACCGGTGCCGTCGGTATTCACATAGACCGAAAGCGGGTGCGCGACGCCGATCGCGTAGGAAAGCTGGATCGTGCAGCGATCCGCGAGACCCGCGGCGACCACGTTCTTCGCGAGATAGCGCGCGGCATAAGCCGCCGAGCGATCGACCTTCGAGGGGTCCTTGCCTGAGAACGCGCCGCCGCCATGCGGGGCCGCGCCGCCGTAGGTGTCGACGATGATCTTGCGGCCGGTGAGACCGGAGTCACCGTCCGGGCCGCCGATGACGAAACGGCCGGTCGGGTTGACATAGATCTGGTCGAGCGGTGGCATCCAGCCTTCGGGCAGCACCTTCTTGATGTAAGGCAGCACTAGTTCCTTGATGTCTTCCGACTCCAGAATCTTCTTGCCGTCCTTTTCCTTGTGCTGGGTCGAGACGACGACGGCGGTGCACTTCACCGGCTTGCCGTTCTCATATTGCAGCGTGAACTGGCTCTTCGCGTCCGGCTCGAACAGCTTCTGCTTGCCGGAGTGACGGTCGGCAGCCATCAGGCGCAGCACGTTATGCGAATACTGCAGCGGCGCCGGCATCAGTTCCGGCGTTTCGTTGGTGGCGTAACCGAACATGATGCCCTGGTCGCCGGCACCTTCGTCCTTGTTGCCCGCGGCTTCGACACCCTGCGCGATGTCGGCCGACTGGCCATGCAGGTGAACCTGCACTTTCGCGTTCTTCCAGTGGAAGCCCTTCTGCGCGTAGCCGATGCTCTTGACGGCCTTGCGCGCGATCTTCTCGGCTAGCGTCTTGTTGACCTTTCCGGTCTTGCTCATGATTTCGTTCGGGCCGGCGGCGCTTTTCGCCATGCGCACTTCACCGGCAAGCACGATCAGGTTGGTCGTGACGAGGGTTTCGCAAGCGACCTTCGCCATCGGATCGGCCTTGAAAAACTGATCGACGATTTCGTCAGAGATGCGATCGCAGACCTTGTCGGGATGGCCTTCCGAAACGGATTCGCTCGTGAAGATATAGTTCTTGAGAGACACCGATAAACTCCTGCGCGGCAGCGTGAAATATCTTGAAAACACAGTCAGGGCTGTATTTGGCGGCAAGCGTTCTCGCAGCCAAGCCAAGCAGGGTCAAGGTGTGGGCTTGTTGGGCGAGGCGTTATTTCGGTTCGGAGGACACTTTTCGTCCGCAGCCACCATGGCTTCGACGAGATCCACGATGCGGCGACGCACCTTGGGATCGCCGACTTTCATGAAGGCCTTGGCCAGAGAAAGGCCTTCGGGGGTTGCCATGAAGTCCGAGACATAAGCCGGCTGTCCGGCCTCCCCGAAACCGGAAGCTTCGCCTTCGCTGCCGGGAGCGCCTTCATAAAAGAAGGAGACGGGCACGCCGAGGATGTTTGCGATCTGATGCATCCGGCTTGCGCCGATGCGGTTCGTGCCCTTCTCGTATTTCTGGACCTGCTGAAAAGTAATGCCGAGACGCTCGCCGAGCTTTTCCTGGCTCATCGATACCATCATGCGCCGCATGCGAACGCGACTACCGACGTGGCGGTCGATGGGGTTCGGCGTTTTCTTTGTCATCAGCCTTCCGAAAGTTGCGCGCGACGCTACTACGTTGAAGCCGTTGAAGGAAGCATTTCCATGGCGCCGCGGCTTGCGCCGGATTTACGCGCTCGCGGAAACTCGCCGCTTCAGGTCGCGCCGCCGCGCGGCGAAGGCCGCAATCATGAAAGCCGCGATCAGCAGCATGACCGGCCCGTTGCGGTGGCGCGCATAGAAGGTTGCTTCGAGTGCTTGCGGCAGACCGCCGTCGATCAGGCCGTCGCTGCCCAGAGGTAACATGCGCAGCACGCGGCCAAGCGGATCGACAATCGCGGAGATGCCGTTGTTCGCGACGCGCACCAGCGGCAGTCCTTCCTCGATCGCACGAACTCTTGCTTGCGCGAAGTGCTGATAGGGTCCGGGCGTGATGCCGAACCAAGCGTCGTTGGTCAGATTGAGAATCCAGCGCGGCCGCGGACCGGTCGGCAGCGCGTAGCCCGGATAGATCGCTTCGTAGCAGATCAGGGGTGCAGCCGGAGGCAGCCCGGGAACGACGAGCGGCCGCCGCGTGGCGCCTGCCGTGAAGCCGCCGCGCACGCGCGTCAGTTGTTGCAGGCCGATGCTTTCCAGCAACGACTGAAACGGCAGAAACTCACCGAACGGCACCAGATAAACTTTGTCATAAGTCGCGATGATCGCGCCGTCGTCGCGCAACACCCGGATCGCGTTGAAGACGCGCGGGTCTTTGCTGCCGGGAAGCGGCGCATCGAGCCGGATCGCGCCGGTGATCAGCGACACGCCCGCCGGCAGCAATTCGCCAATCTGCGCCAGCGCTTGCGGCTCACGGTCGAGAAAAAACGGAAACGCCGATTCCGGCCAGATCAGATGCGTGACGTCCTTCACACCCTGTCGCTCGGGCGAGGCCGCCTGATCGCTGAGGCTGAGGTAACGGCGCATGACGGCCGGCCGCTGCTCGGGTTGCCATTTCAGGTTTTGCGAAATGTTCGGCTGCATCAGCCGCAGCCGCACGCCTTCGACCTCCGCGATCGAATGGCTTGAAAGCCGGTGCCAGCCATAGGCGCCAAGCAGCAACAGCACGAACACCGACAGGATCACGGGAAGGAACGGATGCGCGGTGCGATCGCGCGCATCGGCCATCGTCGCCGGCGACGCAAAGATCGCAAGCGCAAGGAGCGTGAGGCCCCACAGGCCGACCAGCGACGCGCCTTGCGCAAAATAGGAAACGCTCGTCAGCGCATAGCCGAAGCTGTTCCAGGGAAAGCCGGTCAGGATCGTGCCGCGCAGAAACTCGGCAATCGTCAGGCCGGCGGCAAACGCGACAATCCGAAGCGGACCCGTGGTCCACATCGCACGCGCGAGCAGCGCGCCGAAGGCGGTGAAGAATGCGAGGCCCGCCGGAATGCCGAGCACCGCAAAAGGCAGGAGCCAGGCGAATTTGTCCGCTTCGACAAAAAGCGCCATGCCGATCCAATAGAGCCCGGCGACGAAATAGCCGAAGCCGAACCACCATCCGGCGCCGAAGGCGGAGATCAGTCCGCGGCGGCCCGCGCCGGTGCCGTCGAGCAGCCAGACGAATACGGGAAAAGTAAAAGCAAGCACGGGCCAGAGATTGAACGGCGCCATGGCGAGTGCCGAAAGTGCGCCACAGCCGAACGCGATGCCGCGCCGCTTCCAGCCCCAGGAAAGAACAACGCGATTCGCTAGTCCGGCGAGCGTCATGCGCGCCGGGTTAGCTCTTGTCGTTCCGGTTGTCCATGTCAGCGGAAGCTTCAGCCTCCGGGGCAGACGCCGCTGCGCCCGCTTCGCCGTCCTGCGTCTTGGGCTTGCGCTTGCGTTTCGGCGGATCCGGCGGACGCCGGAAAATGCGAACCTGTTTTACCCGGCGCGGGTCGGCGTCGATCACTTCGAAATCGAAATCGCCGGGGCCGGGCACGATTTCGTTTCGCAGCGGCACGCGCGCGGCGATCGTGACCAGCAGTCCTCCGAGCGTATCGACCTCGTCGCCATGCGAGCCGATATCGAAGCCTGCGCCGACGATCTCCGCCGTTTCGGTCAGTGATGCGCGGGCATCGGCAAGGAAGCTGCCGTCGCCGAGCGCAACGATGCGGCTCTCCTGATCGTCGTGCTCGTCCTCGATATCGCCGACGATCTCCTCGACGATGTCCTCTAGCGAAACCAGCCCGTCGGTGCCGCCATACTCGTCGATGACCAGCGCCAGATGAATGCGCGTCGCCTGCATCTTCACGAGCAGATCGACCGCAGGCATCGACGGCGGGACATAGAGAATGCGGCGCGCAATCTTGGCCTGCGAAAGCGGACGCAGCAGGTCGATTGATTGCGGGTCGAATTTTCGCCGTGCCGCCGGGTTCTTGCCGCGCTGGGCGGCGCCCGCTTCCCTCGTCAGATAGGAAACGAGATCGCGGATGTGCACCATGCCGAGCGGCTCGTCGAGCGTTTCGCCATAGACCACGAGCCGCGAGTGTCCCGCATTCGCGAAGGTTTGCAGGAGCTGCCCGATCGGGGTGCTCGCCTTGACCGCGACCACGTCCGAGCGCGGGACCATGACGTCGGACACGCGCCGTTCGCGCATGGCCAGCACGTTCTGGAGCATGGTCTGCTCCGCCTGCGTGAACTCCGGTTCGTTCTCCGCCTGCGGATCATGCGTTTCGGAAAGTACCTCTTCGAGATCGTCGCGGAGCGATTTCTTCCGCCCGATGCCGAGCCTGGAAAGCACGCGCTCGCGCCAGGACGGTTTGTCGCCGTTCTCGTGTCCGTTCGATCTGTCGCCATTGTCGCTCATGCGCCGATCGCGGGGCCCCCGCGCTCCGCATAAGGGTCGGGAATGCCGAGCCCGGCCAGAATCTGCCGCTCCCGCGTCTCCATGGTTTCCGCTTCCTCGTCGTCTTCATGATCGTAGCCGAGCAGATGCAACACCCCGTGCACGACCAGATGCGAGAGGTGATTTTCGATCGGCTTGGTTTCGTCCGCCGCTTCGCGCTCGACCGTTTCCAGCGCCAGCACCACGTCGCCGAGAAAGCGCGGCAGGCCGGAAGGCGTCTTGATGCGCGCCGCCGGGAACGAGAGCACGTTGGTGGGCTTGTCCATGCCGCGGTGGTGCTTGTTCAATTCGCGGATGTGCTCGTCATCGGAAAGCACGACCGAAATCTCGGAGGGCGGCGCGTCCTCGTTGCGCATCGCAGCTTCCGCCGCACGGCGCACGCAGGCTTCGGCATCGGCAATGCGCGCCCAGCCGTCGGCTTCCGCCGAAATGTCGATTGCGAAACTCAAGCGCCCCTGCCTTTTTTCCTGTCGTCGGCCCTGTCATAGGCCGCAACAATCCGCCCGACGAGTTCGTGACGCACGACATCCGCGCCGGTGAACTGCACCTGCGCGATGTCTTCCACGCCCTGCAGCAGCGAGGTCGCTTCGACGAGCCCCGAATGCTGCCCCGGCGGCAGATCGATCTGTGAAGGATCGCCGGTGACGATCATGCGCGAGTGCTCGCCGAGCCGGGTGAGAAACATCTTCATCTGCATCGGCGTCGTGTTCTGCGCCTCGTCGAGAATGACTGCGGCATTGGCGAGCGTGCGGCCGCGCATGAAGGCGAGCGGCGCGATCTCGATCTCGCCGGATTGCAGCGCGCGTTCGACCAGCGCGCGGTCCATCAGGTCGTAGAGCGCGTCGTACATCGGCCGCAGGTAAGGATCGACTTTCTCGCGCATGTCGCCCGGCAGGAAGCCGAGCCGTTCGCCGGCCTCGACCGCCGGCCGCGATAGCACGATACGATCCACTTCGCGCCGTTCGTAAAGATGCACGGCATGGGCGACGGCGAGCCAGGTCTTGCCGGTGCCCGCGGGACCGATGCCGAACACAAGCGTGTGGCGCTTCATCGCGCGGATATAGGCGTCCTGCATCGCGGTGCGGGCGCGCACCGCGCGCTTGCGCAGGCGAATGTCGTCGAACGAGGTTTTCTCGGCCGGCGTGTCGCCGTCGAACAGCGAAGTCTGCGTCTGTGCGGCGCGCAGCGCGCCTTCGACATCGCCGGAGGTCACGTCGTGACCTGCACGCAATTCTTCATAGAGGCCTTCCAGTGTCTGGCGCGCTTTCTCGCAGGCGTCGCGCGGGCCTTCGATGGCAACGTGGTTGCCGCGCTGGTCGATGGTGACGCCGAGACGCCGCTCGATCAATGCGAGGTTTTCGCCGTAACGGCCGAACAGCGTGCTTGCCAGCCGGTTGCTGTCGAAGGCCACCATCAGGCTCGTCGCGCTGCCTTCGTTGCCGCGTTCCCACGGCGCTTTCTTGCCTGCTTCGGGTCCGGTGCTACGCAAAGGCGTCGGCCTCCGTTGCGGATTGCCGGGAGAGACGGTTCCTGCCCTCGGCCGGCGTGAGCAGTTCGGCGATGAAGCTGTAGCCGATGAGATCGTTCAGCCGCACGCGCGCGATCGAGCCGATCAGCGAGGGCGGCGCGACGATCGGCACGGGCTGCAGATACGGCGTGCGTCCCACGATCTGTCCGGGATGGCGGCCGGGCTTTTCGAACAGTACGTCGAGTTCGCGGCCTATCGAGGCGTGGTTGAAATCGCGCTGCTGCTCCTCGATCAGAGCCTGCAGGCGATAGAGCCGCTCGGTCTTCACGTCTTCGGGCACCTGATCGCGGCTGTCCGCGGCGGGCGTCCCCGGGCGGGAGCTGTATTTGAACGTGAAGCATTGCGCGAAGCGAACCTCGCGCGCGAGCGAAAGCGTATCCTCGAAATCCTGATCGCTTTCGCCGGGGAAGCCGACGATGAAATCCGACGAGAAAGCCATGTCGGGCCGCGCTTTGCGCACGCGCTCGATGATTTCCAGATATTCCGCCCGCGTGTGCTTGCGGTTCATCTGGTCGAGAATGCGGTCGGAGCCCGACTGCACCGGCAAATGCAGGAACGGCATCAGCTTTTCGATGTCGCGATGCGCTTCGATCAGCGCGTCGTTCATGTCGCGCGGGTGGCTCGTGGTGTAGCGGATGCGGTAGAGCTCAGGGTTTTCCGCAAGCCGCGCGATCAGTTGCGGCAGCGTCCAGTCGCGTCCGTCCGGCCCGCGTCCGTGATAGGCATTTACGTTCTGGCCGATCAGGGTGATTTCGCGCACGCCCTGCGCAACGAGCGTTTCCGCTTCGTGCAGGATCCGCTCGACCGAGCGCGAGGTTTCGCTGCCGCGCGTATAGGGCACCACGCAGAAGGTGCAGAACTTG
>JAEZFA010000045.1 GCA_023417665.1 Pseudomonadota bacterium
GCGCATGTTAATGCGCCGCGTCTCGAACCATGAGGCCGATGGATTGTCTTATCCTTCGAGGCGCAGGCTTCGCCCGCTCCTCAAGATGAGGTTACAGGCTAGGCCGCATCTTCTTTCAGAAAATAACCTATTTCGTCATGCCCGGCCTTGTGCCGGGCATCCATGCCTCTCGGGCTTGAAGCAGCAAAAGGCGTGGATGGCCGGGACGAGCCCGGCCATGACGCGCGATTGCAACAACGCGTTCGTCACTCACGTTCCGGAATGGCAATCAGGCCGCATCGTCCTTTAGCACGCCGCGACGGATCTGATCTTCCTCGATGCTTTCGAACAGCGCGCGGAAGTTGCCTTCGCCGAAACCATCGTCGCCCTTGCGCTCGATGAATTCGAAGAAGATCGGGCCGATCGCGTTCGACGAGAAGATCTGCAAGAGCACCTTGGTCTCGCGGCCTTCCACGACGCCTTCGCCGTCGATCAGGATGCCGTTCTTTTCCAGACGCTTCAGATCTTCGCCGTGTCCGGGCACGCGGCCATCCACCTTGGCGTAATAGGTCTGCGGCGGCGAGGGCATGAACTTCAGTCCGTCCCCGCGCAGCTTCTCGATGGTCTTGTAGATGTCGCGCGAACCGCAGGCGATGTGCTGGATGCCTTCGCCGTTATAGGCGTGGAGGTATTCTTCGATCTGCGATTTCTCGTCTGCGCTCTCGTTGATCGGGATGCGGATCTTGCCGTCCGGGCTCGTCAGCGCCTTCGAGAACAGGCCCGTGAGCTTGCCCTCGATGTCGAAGAAACGGATTTGCTTGAAGTTGAAAATCTTCTCGTAGAAGCCGGCCCACACGTCCATGCGTCCGCGCATCACGTTATGGGTGAGGTGATCGAGATAATAGAGCCCGACACCCGCGGGCTTGGGGTCGCGCGCGCCTGACCACTCGAATTCTTCGTCATAGGCGCTGCCTTTGTCGCCGTAGCGCTCGATGAAATAGAGCAGCGAGCCGCCGATGCCCTTGATCGCGGGCACGTCGAGCGATTTTGCGCCGTCTTTCGGGTCGGCGGCTTCCGCGCCCATCTCCAGCGCGCGTTGGAAGGCATGGTTTGCATCGACCACGCGAAACGCCATCGAAGGCGCGCAGGGGCCGTGCTTCGACACAAAATTGAAGCCATGCGAGCCGGGCTCCTCGTTGACGAGATAGCTGACCGTGCCCTGCTGATAGACCGTGATCTTCTTCGTCTTGTGCTTTGCTGTCGGCGTGAAGCCCATCAGCTTGAAAAGCTGGTGCAGCTTTTCCGGCTCGGGGTGGGCATATTCGACGAACTCGAAGCCGTCGGTGCCCATCGGATTGTGCTTCGAAATCTGTGCCGGCTCGGCGTCGTGCGGGAAGGGACCCATATCGGCTCTCTGTGGCGTTTCCTGAGGCGATTCCTCTCTTCAACGCACAGAATTGCAGGAAGTTCTTGCAAATGGCGGTCATTATGGGCCTATTACATACTGATTGTGCATAAAGGGCGCATTTCGAGGCAGATCAATGCAAGGAAACGTCATGCTGGATGCGCAGGACCTCGCCATCCTCGTCGCCCTGCAGGAGAACGGCGCGCTGACGAACGCCGAACTGGCAGAGCGGGTCCGCCTCTCGGCTTCCCAAAGCTCGCGCCGCCGCCAGCGGCTGGAGGAGGCGGGCGTCATCAAGGGCTACCGCGCCGAGATCGATCCCATCCGCGTCGGCCTTACCGTGACGGTCTATGTCCAGGTGTCGCTTGCGACCCATTCCGGCCAGAACGCGAAGCGCTTCCGCGATCTGGTCGCGCGCACCCCGGAAATCCTCGAGGCGCACGCGCTGACGGGGGATGCCGATTACCTCATGAAGGTCGTGGTAGCGGATCTCGCAGCCCTCGGCCGCCTCGTGAACGAGGTGCTGCTGCCGCATGAATCGGTCGAGCGCGTCCGCTCCAACGTCGTGCTGGAGACGCTGAAACAGGGGGGCCGGCTGCCGCTTTGACGGGGCACGGGGCCTTCCTTGACATCCCCGGCCCCCCATGCGCTTTTCCGCCCGATTTCAAAGGCGAATCCGGCTTCCCCAACCCCTCAAAGTCCAATGCATCGCTACCGTACCCATACCTGCGGCGCGCTCCGCGCCTCGCAAATCGGCGAAACCGTCCGGCTCTCGGGCTGGTGCCATCGCATCCGCGACCACGGCGGCGTGCTGTTCATCGACCTGCGCGACCATTACGGCGTGACGCAGGTCGTGGCCGACCCCGACAGCCCGGCCTTCAAGGCCGCCGAGAAGCTGCGCTCGGAATGGGTCATCCGCGTCGATGGCAAGCTCCGGAAGCGCCCCGAGGGCACCGACAACAAGGACCTGCCGACCGGCGAGGTCGAACTGTTCGCGACCGAGATCGAGGTGCTGGGTGCCGCCGGCGAGTTGCCGGTGCCGGTGTTCGGCGATCAGGAATATCCCGAGGACATGCGGCTGAAGTACCGCTTCCTCGACCTGCGCCGTGACCGCATCCACCAGAACATCATGAAGCGCGGGCAGATTATCGACTCGCTTCGCCGCCGCATGAAGGAGCAGGGCTTCTTCGAATTCCAGACGCCGATCCTCACGGCCTCGTCGCCGGAGGGTGCGCGTGACTTCCTGGTGCCGTCGCGGCTGCATCCGGGCAAGTTCTATGCGCTGCCGCAGGCGCCGCAGCAGTTCAAACAGCTTTTGATGATTTCCGGCTTCGATCGCTACTTTCAGATCGCGCCGTGCTTCCGCGACGAGGACGCGCGGGCCGACCGCTCGCCCGGCGAGTTCTACCAGCTGGACATCGAAATGAGCTTCGTGACCCAGCAGGACGTGTTCGACGCGGTCGAACCTGTCATGCGCGGCGTGTTCGAGGAGTTCGGCGAAGGCAAGCCCGTCACGCCCAAGTTTCCGATGATCCCGTACGCGGAAGCCATGCGTAAGTATGGCTCCGACAAGCCGGACCTTCGCAACCCGATCGAGATGCAGAACGTCACCGAGCATTTCCGGGATTCAGGCTTCAAGATTTTCGCCGGCATGATCGCGAACGATCCGGCCGTGGAAGTCTGGGCGATCCCGGCGAAGACCGGCGGCAACCGCGCCTTCTGCGATCGCATGAATTCATGGGCACAAGGCGAGGGGCAGAAGGGCCTCGGCTATATCTTCTGGCGCGAAGGCGAGGAAGGCGGCGCGGGTCCGATTGCGAAGAACATCGGCACCGAGCGCACCAACGCGATCCGCGATCAGCTTGGCCTTGGCATCGGCGACGCTGCGTTCTTCATCGCGGGCAAGCCGAGGGACTTCGTGAAATTCGCGGGCCCCGCACGCACACGAGTTGGCGAAGAACTGGGTCTCGTCGCGAAGGATCGCTTCGACTTCTGCTGGATCGTCGATTTCCCGATGTTCGAATGGAGCGAGGAAGAGAAGAAGATCGACTTTTCGCACAACCCGTTCTCCATGCCGAACATGGACCCGGACGAGTTCCTCGCGCTGAAGAACGACGACAACGACAAGATTCTCGGCATGAAGGCGATCCAGTACGACATCGTCTGCAACGGCATCGAGCTTTCGTCCGGTGCGATCCGGAACCATCGCCCCGAGGTGATGAAGAAGGCTTTCGCCATCGCTGGTTATGGCGAGGACGTACTGGAAGCGAAGTTCGGCGGCATGCTGCGCGCACTCTCTTACGGCGCCCCGCCGCACGGCGGCATCGCGCCGGGCGTGGACCGCATCGTCATGTTGCTTTGCGGTGAGGAGAACCTGCGCGAAGTGGTGCCGTTCCCGATGAACCAGCGCGCGGAAGACCTGCTGATGGGCGCGCCTTCGGAAGTCACCACGAAGCAGCTTCGCGAATTGCACATTCGCCTGAGCCTGCCGGACAGCAAATGACGCAACGCTCCGCGAGCGGTCTTTCGGGGCAGGGGTCGGCGCATGCATTCCCGTAAGATCGCCGTCATCGGTCTCGGTTATGTCGGTTTGCCGGTGGCGGTTTCGTTTGCACGCGGCGGTTCGGATGTACTCGGCTTCGATATCGACGCCGGCCGCGTCGATGAACTGCGCGCGGGCAAGGACCGGACGAAGGAAATCGACACCGCCGAACTGAAGAACCCCAGGCTCGCGATCACGCATGATGCGGCCGACCTGAAGGCGGCGGATTTCTTCATCGTCACCGTGCCGACGCCGATCGACATTGCCAACCGCCCGGACCTGAAGGCGCTGACCGCCGCGACCGAGACGGTAGGCCGCGCGCTGAAGAAGAATGACATCGTCGTCTATGAATCGACCGTCTATCCCGGCGCTACCGAAGAAGTCTGCCTCCCGATCCTCGAGCAGGTGTCGGGCCTGAAGGGCGGCGAAGACTTCAAGCTCGGCTATTCGCCGGAGCGTATCAACCCGGGTGACGCCAGGCATCGCTTTGAGACGATCGTGAAGGTCGTCTCGGCGCAGGACGCCGAAAGCCTTGAAACCGTTGCGCAGGTCTATGGCTCGGTGGTGACCGCCGGCATCCATCGCGCGCAATCGATCAAGGTCGCGGAAGCGGCGAAGGTCATCGAGAACACGCAGCGCGATCTCAATGTCGCCTTCATGAATGAATTGTCTTCGCTGTTTCGCAAGCTCGGCATCGACACGCATGACGTGCTGGCGGCGGCGAATACTAAGTGGAATTTTCTTCCCTTCACGCCGGGTCTGGTAGGCGGGCACTGCATCGGCGTCGATCCCTATTATCTCACGCATCGCGCCGAGATCGCGCGCTATCACCCCGAGATCATTCTCGCCGGGCGGCGCATCAATGACGGGTTCTCTCAGGTCGTGGCGCAGGAATGTCTGCGGCTTTTGCTGAATACCCAGTCGCCGCAGAAGCGGGTCAACATTCTCGGCCTGACCTTCAAGGAAAACGTCCCCGACGTGCGCAACTCCAAGGTCGCCGATCTTGTGCGTACGCTCGAAGCGAGTGGCGCGAGCGTCACGGTCTGCGATCCGGTCGCCGACCGCGAGCACGCCCGCCATGAGCATGGGATCAATCTGGTCGCGCTCGACGATCTCGGGCCTGCGGAAGCGGTGATCTACGCAGTCGCGCACAAGGAATTCAGGGACGGCGGCTGGGACGTGATCTCGAAAGCGCTCGGCGGCGATAGCGGCATCGTCCTCGACCTGAAGGCGGCGCTGGATCGCGGCAGCAAGCCGGATGGCATCACGCTCTGGCGGCCGTAATCTTCAGCGGCGCGCGATCGCCCGTTGCAGCAGCGCTTCCATGTCGTCGAGCATTTTCTTCCGGGTATAGCCGGCTTCGATATGCGCGCGTGCGGCCCGGCCGAGACGCTGCGCAAGCGCCGGATCGTCGAGCAACCGTGCGGTTGCCCCGGCCAATGCGGCGGCATCTTCCTTCGGCACGAACAGCCCGGTTTCGCCGTCGCGCACGAGTTCGGTGATCGCACCCGAAGGCGTGGTGACGACGGGCAAGCCGCTCGCCATCGCCTGCGAAAGCGCCTGCGGCACGCCCTCATCGACGATGGAGGGGAGCACGAACACGTCCATCATGGCGAGCCAGTTCGTGACGTCTTCCTCGCGGCCGGTGAAGCGCACGCGCCCGGCGATGCCGAGTTCCGTCGCTTCGCGTTGCAGGTTCTCAAGCTGCGGCCCGTCGCCGACGATCAGCAATTTGGTATTGGCGAGTTCGGGAAGCGTTGCGGCGGCAAAAAGAAAGGGCACGCCCTTGCCGCGCCGGAGCGTCGCGACGATACCGATGACGCGATCTTCCGCGGCGAAGGGGCTGCCGGCACGTGCGGCAATCCGGTCGCGCGGCGCGAACTTTTCCGTATCGGTGCCGGTGGGAATGGAAACGACGCGATCCGGGTCGAGCCGCACATTGCGGATCAGCATCTCGCGTACGGCACTTCCTGTCCCCACAACGAGCGTTGGCACGGTGCGATAGATGAAGCGGCTCGTGACGCTCGAGCGCACCGGCGCGCCGAGATGGCGCACGCGCACGACCGGAATTTTACGCCCGAAGCCCGTGACGTAAGCGCTGAGCCAGCTGTCGGTCGAACTGTGCGTCACCACGACATCCGGCCGGTATTCCGCAATCACACGCCGGAGCGCGCGAATGGCCTTCAGGTTCCGGTGGAAGATCGGCGCGGGAAAAAAGGGGATGCCGCGCTTCGGGGCGGCGAGTGCGATTTCCGCTTCTTCGGGAGCTGCAATCGCAACCGTATGGCCGCGTGCGATCAGTCCCGCGCTCTCGTCGAGCACGCGAAGTTCCTGTCCGCCCCAGCCAATGGAGCTCTCGGTATGAAGAATTTTCATGGTCTTGCTGTTTCGGCCCTTGCGGCATGCTCGTAAAGCGCAAGCATGCGATCGACCATGACATTCATATCAAATCGTGCGGCGATGTTGCGTGCCCGCGCTTTGGTATCAGCTTTCTCCGAAAGCGCCAGCGCGACGGAAATCGCCTCCGCTAGCCCGGCAATATCGCGTGCATCGCGCACAAGGCCCGGATCCAGTTCGCGCGCGATGTCGCGCGCACCGCAGGACTCGGAAGTGACGACCGGGAGCCCGGCCGCAAGACCTTCGAGCGTCGCGGAAGGGAAGGGATCATAGATCGAGGGCAGGATCATCGCATTGGCAGCGGCGAGATAGGGAAGCACTTCCGACTGCCGGCCGAGGAAGCGCACGCGGTCCTTGCCGCCGAAGTAGCCGGCAAGGCGCCGATAACGCGATACGCGCTTCTCGTGTCCGATCACGAGGAGTGTTGCCGGCCAACCGCATTTGGCGAGTGCTTCGATCGCCGGCGCGACGCCCTTGCGCTCATAGCCCGAGCCGACGAGGACCATCACTTTCTCGCGGCTATCGATCCCGAGTATCGATCGTGTTTCGTCGCGGAGCGTCGCGAGCGTTTCCGGCGCAAAGCGTGCAAGATCGATCCCGTTCGGAATGAGATGAATCCGCTCGCGCGGATAGCCGAAGTGAAGCACGATTTCATCCGCGATCATCTGCGCGTTCACGATCACGGCTTTCAGCCGCGGGCTCGCGAACATTTCCCGTTCGAGCCGCAATACGTCGCGATGGTAGCCGCTCATGCGCTGGAACAGCCGTTTGACCGTGCCCATGCCGCGTGCACGTTGCGCGAGATAGGCCGCATGCACGCCGTCGCCGGCGCGATAGATGTCGCAGCAGCCGAGGCGCTCGTGCGATTGCACGAGCGTATCCGGCAAGGTTGCGATCAGGTCGCAGGCGGCCTGCGCAAAACGCGAATCGCGCTTTGCCCGCGGCGAGCGGGGCGGATCGCAGCGCAGGAAAGATACCTGCTCGCGCGCCTCCCACTCCCGGGCGATCAGCGTGACATCCGCGCCTCGTTTCGCGAGTGCCGAAAGCGTCCGGTCGAGAATGAGTTCGCCGCCGCCGAAGCGCGAAAATCTCTGGCGAACGAAAGCGATTTTCGGGAGGGACATGGCGGGCTGGACGGTTAGCGGTGGCTGCGGCATATCGTGCTTCCGCCAAAAAAGCGAGACGCAATCCGAAGACCATGCCGCGCCTCTCCCTGATCGTGATCACGAAAAACGAAGAGGCGGCGATCGAACGCTGCCTGCGCTCGGTCGCGGGGCTTGCCGACGAAATCGTCGTCGTCGACAGCGCCAGCACGGATCGCACGCCGGAAATCGTGCGGAGCTTCGGCGCGAAACTCCTGCAGCCCGCCGACTGGCCGGGCTTCGGCAAACAGAAGCAGCGCGCACAGGAAGCGGCGAGCGGCGAGTGGATTCTCTCGCTCGATGCGGACGAGTGGATCGAGGAAGGCTTGCGCGGCGAGATCGCTGCGGTGCTGCGCGATCCGTCCTCCGCATCGGCCTATCGCATGCCGCGCCGCAATCGCTTCATCGGAGCCGTCGTACGCCATGGCGGCTGGTGGCCCGACTATGTATTGCGGCTCTACCGGCGCGACCGCGGGCGCTTCAACGATAATCTCGTGCATGAAAGCGTGATTGCGGAAGGCGAGATCGGCACCCTGAAGAATCCCATCGAGCACAACACCATCGTCAGCGCGGCGGACGCGGACGGAAAGGTGGAGCGCTATGCCGAGATCGCGGCCGGCGAACTGCTCGCCCGCGGGCGGCGGAGTACGCCACTTCGCGCGAGCCTGCGGGGGGCTGCGGCCTATCTGCGAAGCTACGTTCTGCAACTCGGGTTCCTTGACGGCCGGACCGGGCACCGGATAGCGCGCTACCAGGCCCGCTATACGTTCCGGAAATGGGCCAGGGTGGCCGGTCGAAGCCAGCGCTGATTGTTAACGCAACCTTAATCCGCAGCCGGTCTTATGCGGGCAACCGGACAGGCCAAGGTCGGATTGCGTGCGCAAATCGAAAGCATGGTGGGCAGGAGTCGTGCTTGGCGGCGTAGGCGTCGCCTGCATTCCCATTCTGCTGGTCGAATACTCGATGAACCACTATGTCGAGCGCAGCGCCCGCAGCAAGCTGCAATCGGTCGCCCATAGTGCCATGGGGCTTGCCGAGCTTCGGCTGGAAACCGCGATGGCGGCGCTCGTCGATGTCTCCGCGGTGGTCGACGGTTGCGATCAGAAGTCGCTCGAAGTGATGCGCAAGGCGGCGACGGTCTCGATTCCGATCAAGGAAATCGGCGTGCTCGATCAGGGCGGGCTTACGCTCTGCACGAACTTCGGCGATGGCGGCGAGGAGCGGGCGGTCCTGCGCGAACTGCCGCTGGCCGATCGCCGCTTCGAACTCGGGCTGATCCGCTTCCGCGATCGCAACGATCGGGCGGTGCGGCTGCGCTTCAATCGCAAACATGGCCAGCCGCTGGGTGCAACCATTCCTGCGGATTTTCTGGTTCCCGATCTGCTGGAAGGCGATTTTCACGATGGCCGCAGCGTGCGGCTGGTGCTCGATAATGCCGAGGTCGTGGCGGCGCGGCCGATCGGTGACGAGGGGCTGAGCATCGATCCGGCGCGGAAACTCGGTGTGCAACTGAAGTCCGAGCGCTTTCCGATCACGGTCATTGCCGAGCGCACCCGCGCGACGCTCGCGGAAGAATATCGCGAGGTGCTGAGCGCCGGCCGGCTCATTTCCGCGCTGATAACGGTCCTGATCTTCGCGCTGTTCGCACTCTATTTCCGACGCAACCGCGCTGACCCGCTCATCCAGTTTCGCGAGGCCATCGATAACGGCGAGATCATCCCGTTCTTCCAGCCGACGATCGATATCAAGACCGGCAAGCTGGTCGGTGCGGAAGTGCTGGCGCGCTGGCGCCGCCCGGACGGCACCATGGTCTCGCCTGCAAACTTCATTCCGCTCGCGGAGCGTTCCGGGCTGATCTATCCGATGACCCATGCCTTGATGAAGCGTGCGGCCGTCGAGATCGGGGCAGCCCATGCCAACCGGCCTTACCTCAGCATCGCCTTCAATCTCTATGCCGGGCATTTCGCGAATGATGCGATCATCGAGCAGATCAAGGCGATCTTCGGGAACTCGCAGATTGCACTGTCGCAGATCGTGCTCGAAGTGACCGAGCGCGAGCCGCTCCCCGACCTCGATCTGGCGCGCAACATCATCGACCGGCTCCAGCAACTCGGGATCAAGGTTGCGATCGACGACGTGGGGACGGGTCACGGCGGCCTGTCGTACTTGATGAAGCTCGGGGTCGATACCATCAAGATCGACAAGATGTTCATCGATGCGATCAATACCGAGCGCTACTCGCAGACCATCATCGAAACGCTGCTGGAACTCGCGCGCACCATGAACATGGAAGTCATCGCGGAAGGCGTCGAGAGTTTCGATCAGGTCGAGTATCTGCGGCGGAAGGGCGTCCATCATGCCCAAGGTTATGTTTTCGCGCCGCCGCTCCCGGCAAGCTCCTACATGGCGCTGATCGAGGCGATGGACTCGCAGAAAGCCGGCATCGGCGAAGCGGCGAGCGCTGCCTGAGGTTCGCCCGACACTGTTAAAGTAGCGGCTATCCGATTCCAGCGACTCGCGAATTTCGATTTACGAACGTGACGCCTGAGATGGTGGATTCAATTTATCCACCTGCAGGTGTAAGCCGTAGCGGCGACTCGCAAATCCGGGTGCGGGCGGGCAGTATGTGCCCGAATCCCGTGTTGACGAGAAACTTGCGATGGCGCTGAACGATCCGATCGACCTTTATTGCGAGCGGCTGCACGACGGGTTCTGGGCCGAACCGGTCAACGCAATCACCAATCTCGCCTTCTTCCTGGCGGCGGCCGGGGCTTATGTCTTGTGGAAGCGGGAAGGCGAAGGTGATCGCACGATCCTGCTTCTGATCGGATTGGCGGTTCTCGTCGGAATCGGGTCGACCCTGTTCCACACCTTCGGCACTCGCTGGGGGCTGCTCGCGGATTCGATCCCGATCGCGATTTTTGTGATTGCGTTTTTCATCTACACGCTCCGCCGCTTTCTCGATCAGGGCGTCGCGGCAACCGCCGGCTGGATCGTCGTCTTCCTCGCCATCGCCGCGCTGCTGCCGCGCATTCTGCCGCCGGGCTTCCTCAACAATTCCGGTTTCTATTTTCCGGTGCTGGGAGCGCTGATCGTGTTCGGCGCGTTGCTGCGGATGAAAGGGGGCGAGATGCGCTGGGTCGGCGGAGCCTATCTCTCGGCCGCGGCGCTCTTCATGTTGTCCTTGAGCTTCCGGATCGTGGATCCGAGCGTCTGCGCCCAGTTTCCGCTTGGGACGCATTTCCTCTGGCACTGCCTCAACGGCGCGCTGATCTTCCTGATGCTGTGGACGGCGATCAAGGCGAAAACGCCTGCCGGAACGGCCGCCTGAAACAGAAGAGGCGGCACTAAGGCCGCCTCAGTCTTTACGCCACGCCGGGAGGAGTGGAGAGGAGCGTTCGATTCCGAATCGCTCGCATGCTTCATCATAACAGTTTTATGAAGTGCAGGCGCGGCGTTTCGCGCTAGAAAAGCCTTTGCAATGACCCGAATCCGGGCTGGATAAGGTGCAGGCAGCGCGGAAACTTTCGACCCGCCTGCCTTCGGAGGGAGGGGGCGAAGTCCCGGAGCCATGTCGAGCAACGTCAGCAACCGTCCCGCCTATCCGAAAGCCCCAGGCCTGGTCACGAGGGTTTCGACCTTTCTGCCGCTGGTCATCGTGCTGATATCCAATCTTATTCCGCTGGCGGGCGTACTGTTCTGGGGCTGGGATACGTTCGTGCTCCTGATGCTCTACTGGCTGGAAACGCTGATCATCGCGTTCTGGACCTTGCTCCGCATTCTCGTGGCGGCGGACTATTCAAAGAGCTTTTTCGGCGAGGTAGCGACGCGGCTTTTCACGTTCGCTTTCTTCCTGGTGCATTCGGGCGGCTTCATGCTCGGCCACTTCATTTTTCTCTGGACGATCTTCGGGAAGAAATGGAGCCACGAAATTCCCATTACCAGCGGCTTTTCGATGCTGCCGGTAGAGATTTTCTGGGACAAGATGGTGATCGCGAATGGGCTCCTCATTCCGCTTGCGGTTTCCTTCGTGGGACGCGGGGTGGCGTTCGTCATCGAGATGTCGAAGCTGTCGCTCTGGCAGCGGCTGGTCAGCTCTGAGCCCGGCAGCGACAGCAAGGATGGCAAGCTGGTCGGCGGCCTCTATGGCCGGATCATCGCCATGCACATCGCAATTCTTGCGGGTGCCGGACTTGCGCAGAAGTTCGGGGACGTTGCGCCGCTTATGCTGCTGATCGCAATGAAAACCGTGATCGACCTTTGGTTCTTCGTGCGGGTCGACCTGCGGGGAAGGACTGCTTGAGGAGATCGAAGGTCGAGCTTGCGGCAAAGAAAAATGACCGGAGCGGGGGGCACTCCGGCCATTTTAGATGGCTGCGAGGGGGTGAGCAGCCAAAGAAACTCCGATGGCGTCAGCTCAGTCCGCCGAACAGCCAGATGATCAGAATGATCGGCAGCGGAATGCCGATAAGCCACAACAAAAGACCGCGTCCCATCTGAATACCCTTCCGGTTCGAATAAAACTTCACCGCGATAACCCGGGGCTTTTCGAAAGGTTCCCTGTATTCAAGGGCGCATACGCTTGATTCCACCCTTGATGAAAACTTCGAACGGCGTGGTGCCTTTCATGCTGCCGTCTTTCGAGCGCCACTTGCCGTTGGTGCAGAGCGTACCGCCCTGTGTAGGAACAGCGTCAAAAACAACTTCGTTGCGGTAGATTTTTCCATTGGGGCCCGGTTCGGTCGCGGTAAAGTCCGTTGTGCATTTGCCGTCCTTAACCACAGGATCGTAGCCGCCAATCAGGATGCCGCCGCCACCGGTACTCTCGAAGGGGTCTTTCAGGAGCGGCCACCGCTCGTAATCGACCTGCGCGGACGACGGATTTGCTGCAAGGCAAAGTGTCAGGCCAGTCAGAAGTGCGGGTAATCGCATTTTATCCTCCGGGGATTGTCATAAGCGGAAACCCGCGAACGGGAGGATTGGATGCAGCATGAAAGCCTTGCTAGGCTCGCGGCCGGGAAACGCCGGATAGAACAATGCAATTTCAGACCATTCTTTATGAAACCGAGCGTGCGGTCGCGACCATTACGCTGAACCGTCCCGACGAACTGAATACGATCGTCCCGCCGATGCCGGACGAACTGGAGCAGGCCGTGCACGCGGCGACCCGCGATCCGAAGGTGAAGGTCATCGTCTTGCGCGGGGCGGGCCGCGCCTTCTGCGCCGGCTACAACTTCGGCAAGGGCTTTCACCACTGGGACGAGTTCATGAACACGGACGGCAAGTGGGACGCCGGAAAGGACTTCGCTTTCGCGACGACGCCCGCGCTGTCACCGCACCAGAAGTTCATGAGCCTGTGGCGCTCCTCGAAGCCGGTGATTGCGCAGGTCCACGGCTGGTGCG
>JAEZFA010000163.1 GCA_023417665.1 Pseudomonadota bacterium
TGCTTTTCGAGGGCATGACGAGATCGCGGTCGGCGGCCACAATATCAAGCTCGGGCGCGGCGGCATCCGCGAAATCGAGTTCTTCGTCCAGACCCAGCAGTTGATTGCGGGCGGCCGCATACCGGAGCTTCGCGGCAAGCGCACGCTCGAAATGCTGGCGCAGCTGGCCGACGAAAAGTGGATCGACGCCGAAGCTCGCGACGAGTTGCACGACGCCTATCTCTATCTGCGCCGCGTCGAACACCGCCTGCAGATGATGGCGGACGAGCAGACCCATACCTTGCCGGAAGACGACGAAGTCCTCGACCGCTTCTCGCGGTTTCTCGGGCTGAAGGACCGCAACGAATTTGCGAAAGTCCTGACCAGGCATCTGCGCCGCGTGCAGGCGCATTACGCGCATCTGTTCGAGGATGCGCCGCCGCTGGCGGCAGTATCCGGAGCGCTTGTCTTTCCGAAGGAGAAGGACGACCGCGAAACCCTCGACACGCTGGCAAAGATGGGATTTCAGGAGCCGCTGGCGGCGAGCCATCTGATCCGCGGCTGGTTTGCGGGCGACTATCGCGCGCTGAAAAGCGAAGCCTCGCTTGCCGAGTTTCAGGCCATCCTGCCGGTGCTGCTCGACGCGCTATCGCGTTCGGGAAACCCGGATGCGGCGCTGCTCGCCTGCGACCGCTTCCTGTCGCAGCTTCCGGGCGGCGAACGGCTGCTCGCGGCCATGCGCACGCATCCCGATCTCGTGCAACTGATCGCGCGTATTCTTGCGACCTCGCCGCGGCTGCGGGACATGATCGCGCAGGCGCCTTCGCTGCTCGACGGATTGCTCGATCCCGCATTCTTCGCCGGCGTGCCATCGGAAGAACTGCTGGCAAAGCGGCTTGCGAACGTGCTGAAGCAGGCACGCAGCGAAGAGGATTTTCTCGACTTGACGCGGAGCTTCGGCCGCGAGCATCTGGTGCTGATCGGAGTGCGCGTGATTTCCGGTGCGCTTTCCGCGAGCCGGGCAGGCGAGGCCTATGCGACGCTCGCGGACGTCATCATTCAGGCGTTGCATCGCGAGGTCATGCGCCGCTTCGAGGCGAACCACGGCAAGCTTGCAAAGCAGGAAACCGCGGTCATCGCGCTCGGCAAGCTCGGCAGTCGGGAAATGACGGCCGGTTCCGATCTCGACCTGATCCTGCTTTACGAGTTCGACGAGGAGAAGCCGGAGTCGGATGGCAAGCGCCCGCTTTACGGAGCGCAGTATTTCGCGCGGCTGACGCAACGCATTATCAACGCGCTCACGACGCCGACCAATATGGGCAAGCTCTACGACGTCGATCTGCGGCTGCGCCCATCGGGACGTTCCGGCCCCGTCGCGACCTCGCTTTCCAGCTTCGTGAATTATCAGCAAAGCGAAGCCTGGACCTGGGAGCACATGGCGCTGACGCGCGCGCGCGTGGTGTCGTCGTCACCGGCGTTCAAGAAGAAAGTGGAGGCCGCGGTCGGAAAGGCTTTACGGCAGGAGCGCGATCCCGGCATCATCGCCCGCGATGTCCTGGAAATGCGGCAGGCCATCGCCGATGAGCGCGGCGATAGCGAGCGCTGGGACATCAAGAACGCGCAAGGCGGATTGATCGATATCGAGTTTCTCGCGCAGTATTTCTCGCTGATCTACGGCGAGACCCATGCCGGGATTCTCGACACGCAGACCGCAAGAGTGATCGACAAGGCCCGCAAGCTCTCGCTGCTCGAGAAGGAAGACGGGGAAGTGTTGATCGCGGCGGTCACGCTCTATCACAATCTCACGCAGATCCTGCGGCTTTGCGTCAATGGCGCGTTTGAGCCGGCCAAGGCCACGCCGGGCCTGCTCGCGCTGCTTTCCCGCGCCGGCGGTCTGCCGGACTTTGCGACGCTCGACGCGCATCTGGCCGACACCGAAACCAGGGTGCGCGAGACGTTCGACCGGATTTTGAATAAGGCGGCGGAAGACTAGTTCGCTAGCATCTTCGGCAGGCGGAGGAACACCGTGGTGCCGACGTTCTCGATCGAGCGGATGCGCATGCGCCCGCCCTGAAGCTCTGCGAGCGATTTTGCGATGGCAAGGCCGAGCCCGGAACCGGCCTGTGTCTTGGTAAGCTGGCTTTCGACCTGCTCGAAGGGGCGGCCGAGTTTTTTCAAAGCCTCACGGGCGATGCCGATGCCGGAGTCCTCGATCACGACGAAGGCGCGCGTACCGGAAGATTTCGCGCGTACCGCGATCCGGCCGCCGTCGGGGGTGAACTTGATCGCGTTGGAAATGAGATTGAGCAGGATTTGCTTGATGGCGCGGCGGTCGGCGCGGAGCTTGAGGTTCGCGCAGATATCGGTGCTGCAGAGCAGCTTCTTTTCTTCGGCGCGCACCGACATCACGCGCATGGCGTCCGAAACGATCTCGTTCAATGGCACGGCCTCGATATTCACCGGCATGCGGCCGGCTTCGATCTTGGCCATGTCGAGGATGTCGTTGATGACGTCGAGGAGATAGATGCCGCTCGCACGGATGTCGCTGCAATACTCATAGTATTTCTCGGAGCCGAGCTTGCCGAACATGCCCGACTCCATGATCTCGGAAAATCCGATGATCGCGTTGAGCGGGGTACGAAGCTCGTGGCTCATGTTGGCGAGGAATTCGGACTTCGCCTGGCTTGCTTCCTCGGCGCGCGCCTTCTCGTCCGCGAATTTCTGCGCAAGCTCGGCAAGCTGCTGGGTCTGGTATTCGAGCGTCTGTTGCGAATAGGTAAGATCGGTATTCTTTGCGATCAGGTTGCGCTCGCTCTCGATCAGCTTTTCTTCGTGCAGTTTCAGCTTGGTTATATCGGTGCCGATGGAGACGAGTCCGCCGTCCTTCATGCGCCGCTCGTTGGTTTGCAGCCAGCGGCCGTCGGCCAGTTCCACGCTGCCGTCGCTCGCCTGCTCCGGTGCGGATACGGCGGGATTCTTCATCGCGGCGATGACCTGCTCGTAGTTTGCGCCCGGCGTCACGGCCTCGTCGGGCAGGCCATGCTGCTCCTTGAAGCGGGTGTTGGAGAGCACGAGCCGGCGCTCGGAATCCCACAACACGAAGGCTTCCGAGATCGTCTCCACGGCCTCGCGAAGCCGCATGTCCGCGGTCGCGGTGCGGGCCTGCAGGCGCTTTTCTTCGGTGATGTCGGAGGCAATGCCGATCAGATGCGGGCCGCTGCCGACGCCTTCCTGCACGAGTTCGGCGCGGGCGCGCAGCCAGACCCAGCTGCCGTTCGCATGACGCATGCGGAACGCACGATCGACGGCGCCGTCGGAGGCATCGGCGAGGTTGGAAGCGAGTTCAAACAGCGAGCCGTCGTCGGGGTGCACCAGCGCCTCGATCTCGCCAAACGAGAGCAGTTCATCGCGTGGCTTGAAGCCGAGGATTTCGAACATGGAATCCGACCAGTAGATGCGGCCGCGTGCCAGATCCCAGTCCCAGAGGCCGGCGCGGCCCCGGTTCAGCGCAGTATCCATCCGCGCGCGCACTTTGTCGTAGATCAGGTCGGCTTCGCGGGCGCGAGCGGATTGCCAGTGGAAAGCGAAGCCGAGAATGAGCAGGACGAAGCTCGTCGTCGTGACGAGCGTTGCGGTCAGCCGGGTATCGCGCCACCAGTTGTCGAGTGCCGCGGCGCGCGGCTGCAGGGCGGCGATCTGGCCGAGGCTGTCACGCAAGTTGCGCACGGCGGCGAGTGTTCTTTCGCCATTCGGGAGCGCGATCTCGATGACGCCGGCGCGTTCCGCGAAGGCGGTCAGCGGCTGCGAGGGGCCGAGCAGATCGACCAGAAGTTTGCCGATCGCCTGCGGGGCTTCCGGCTCGGCGGCGATGACCTTGCCGCTGGCATCCGCGATCAGGAACTGGCGCCCGGCGACGATCGCCTGCGCGGGGGTTGCGATCCGCAGAAGCTTTTTGGTGTCGCCGGCGTCTTCGCCCGCGGCGGTGCGCCGGGCATATTCCTCTGCGATGGCTTGCGCATACATCGCCATCGCGGTCTTGGCCTCGTTCAGGGCTTCGCGGCGATGTTCGAGAACCTGCACCAGCGCGCCCAGCGCGACGGCCATTAGGAAGACGACGATAAGGATCGGAACGACTCTACGCAGCAACGGCTCAGCATCGACCAGACGCTGATAGTTGGGATGCGTCAGGGAGCGGGCAAGACCGCGGGTAGAGTGTCCATGCGCTGTCGTATTGGCAGCGTGGACGCGCGCCATCGCTGACTCCCCCGGATGAGCCCCAAGAATTCGATGTCTGGAGGGACTGCCGCATCTCTCCGAATCGTGATTCCTAAAGAATCGATTTCGAGGTGATTTGTCTAGAGTCAATGCATCGAAAATCGTTATCCCGAGTCGCAAATCTTCGACCGGAGAGTCCGACTTCGCGCGTTAAGAATTGAGTCTTTCAGACTCAAGCCAATGATCGGCTTACGATATCTGTCACGTCGGGCGACAAGCCGGATGTTTTTGCGATGCGTTGCAATTCTTTCTCCGCCAGCGCGCGCCGGCCCGGCTCAAGCATGCGCCAGCTTTTGAGCGACGACAGCAGCCGCGCCGCGACCTGCGGGTTCTTTGAGTCCAAAGCAAGAACCGTGTCGGCAAGGAAGCGATAGCCCGCGCCGTCCGCCCGGTTGAATTGCGATGGGTTGCCCGCGGCAAACACGCCGATCAGCGAGCGCATTCGGTTCGGATTGGTCATCGAGAACCCGGGATGCTTCATGAGCCGGTGTACGCGATCGAGCGTATCGGGCTCGGGAATGCGGGCCTGCACCGCAAACCATTTGTCGAGCACCAGCGGGTCGTTGCGGTAGCGCTCCTCGAACGCCGCGAGCGCGGTCTCCCGTTCCGGCACCGGGTGCTGCGCGAGCACGGCGAGGGCGGCCAGCCGGTCGGTCATGTTGTCGGATTGCTCGAACTGCCGGAATGCCTGCTGCAGCGCCGGCTTGTCTCCGCTTGCGGCCAGCAGGTCGAGGCAGCTGTTGCGGAACGCCCGGCGTCCGGCACTTTCAGCATCCGGCGAAAACGGACCGTCGCTCGTCAATTGCCGGTAACGCGCGGCGAGCTTCTCTTGCAGTGCGGTGCCGATTTCAACCTTGATCGCCTTGCGCGCGCGCAGGATCGCATCCGGATCGATGTCCTTGCCGATTTCCTGCGCGATGTCGGATTCATCCGGAAGGCTGAAGAGTTCCGCCAGAAACGCGCTGTCGAGCGACGGATTGTCGAGCGCGCTGGACAGCGCGTCGATCAGTGCCGTCGCGGGCTCGTTCGCGCCTTTTGCGACAGCGACGAGTTTCTGCATCGCAAGCTGCGCTACCGCGTCGTAGCGATTGAACGGGTCGCTGTCGTACTTCGCTAGGAACAGAAGATTGTCTTCCCCGAAGTTCGACGCGATCTTCACCGGCGCGGAGAAGCCGCGGTTCAGCGAAACGGCGGGCTTTTCCTTCACGCCTGTGAAGACGAAATGCTGCGCTGGCTGATCCACCACGATCAGGCTGTCTCGGACCGCTTTGCCTTCGGCGTCCTTCAGCGCGATCTCGCGGCCCTTGCCGTCGAGCAGGCCTGCGACCAGCGGGATCACCATGGGTTGCTTCGCGCTCTGGCCCGGCGTGGGCGGCGTCATCTGTTCGATGTCGAGCGTGTAGGTCTTTGCTTGCGCATCGTAGTTGCCGCGCACTGCGAGTTCGGGCGTTCCGGCCTGGCTGTACCAGCGCGCGAACTGCGCGAGGTCGCGCTTGTTTGCGTCGGCAAAGCACTTGAGGAAGTCCTCGATGGTCGCGGCATCGCCGTCATGGCGCTTGAAGTAAAGGTCCATGCCCTTGCGGAAGCCGCGCGGCCCGAGCAGCGTCTTCAGCATGCGGACGACTTCCGCGCCTTTCTCGTAAACCGTGACGGTGTAGAAGTTGTTGATTTCGCGATAGGTCTCCGGGCGCACCGGATGCGCGAGCGGGCCGGCGTCTTCGGCGAACTGAAAACTTTTCAGGCGGCGCACGCTGGAAATGCGCTTGACGGGGCGCGAACGCTCGTCCGACGAAAATTCCTGATCGCGAAAGACCGTAAGGCCTTCCTTCAGGCAGAGCTGGAACCAGTCCCGGCAGGTGATGCGGTCGCCGGTCCAGTTGTGGAAGTATTCGTGCGCGATGATGCCTTCGATATTCTCATAGTCGATATCGGTCGCGGTGTCGGGCGAGGCAAGCACATACTTGTCGTTGAAAATGTTGAGGCCCTTGTTCTCCATCGCGCCCATGTTGAAGTCGGAGACGGCCACGATGTGGAAGACGTCGAGGTCATATTCGCAGCCGAAGACCTTTTCGTCCCACCACATTGAGCGCTTGAGCGAATCCATGGCGTAGCCGGCAAGCGGCGTCTTGCCCGGCTCAACGAAGATACGCAGCATCACGCGCTTGCCGGAAGCGGTTCTGAACGGCTCTTCGATGTAATCGAGTTTTCCGCCGACCAGCGCGAACAGATATGCGGGCTTCGGGAAGGGGTCGTGCCAGATCGCGTAATGGCGGTTCGTACCCTTGATGCCGAACGCCTCGACCGGATTGCCGTTGGAAAGCAGCATCGGCGCTTCGTCGCGGTCCGCTTCGACGCGCACGGTGTAAACGGACAGCACGTCCGGGCGGTCGGGGAAATAGGTGATGCGGCGAAAGCCTTCCGCCTCGCATTGCGTGCAGTAAATATTGTTGGAGCGGAACAGCCCCATCAGTTTCGTGTTCGCGGACGGATTGATGACCGTTTCGATTTCCAGCGTCAGCTTGCGCGGCGGCGGGGCCTTGATCGTGAGTGCAGCAGCGGTGGCGTCGTATTCGTCGGCGCGCAGGTCCCGCCCGTCGAGTTTGACGGATGCAAGGGTCAACTCGTCGCCGTCGAGCGCGATGGCGGCGCCTTTGCTACCCTTCGGGTTCGGCCTCATCACGAGCTTCGAGCGCACGCGGGTCGCCGTCGGATCGAGCTGGAAGTCGAGTTCGACGCTGTCGATCAGCCAGTCGAACGGACGGTAGTCGCTTAGGCGAACGGCTTGGGCATCGGCCTCGCGCATCTGCGGTCTCCCAGAGCATGATCCCGAAAAGTGTGAAGCGGTTTTCGGAACAGATCATGCTCCATCAATGAGCTAAAGCGCGATGACGATTCGAGAAAAGTCATCCCGCTTTAAGGACAGCATTAATCCTTCGCTACCCGCGAGCAAAGCCCGAAATCCGCGCGGCAAACCTGCGTCCGCCGCGCGTGAAATAGGGCAAAGATCATGCGCTTTCGGCGAGCCGGACGGTGTCGCGCAGTTCTCGCTTCAGGACCTTGCCGATCGCGCTGCGCGGCAGGCTCGCCATGATCTCGACCAGCGCGAGCCGCTGTGTCTTGCCGACGCGCTCGTTGGTCCATTGCTGGACGTCGTTTGCGGTGGCGCTCGCGCCCGCCTTCAGCACCACGAATGCAACCGGCGTTTCGCCCCACTTGATCGAGGGCACGCCGACCACCGCGGCTTCCAGGACTGCCGGGTGCTGCACCATCAGCGCTTCGATGTCGCTCGGATAGATGTTGAAGCCGCCGGAGATGATCATGTCCTTCTTGCGGTCCATCAGCGTGAGAAAGCCGTCCTCGTCGAAGCGGCCGACATCGCCGGTGCGGATGAAGCGCTTGCCGGTCTTGTCGAACCATTCGGCTTCGCTGCTCTTCTCGGGATTGTTGTGATAGCCGTTCATCATGATGGGCGAGTGGCCCACCACTTCGCCGATCTCGCCGGGCGCGACTTCCTCGCCGTTTTCGTCGATGAGCCGCATGTCATGGCCGGGCAGCGGCTGGCCGACCGTATGCAGCTTGTTGGTATGAACGTGCGCGACCAGCATGCAGGTGCCGCCGCCTTCGGTGAGGCCGTAATATTCGCAGAGGCCGCCGGGCCACCGTTTCACCACGTCCGCCTTAACATCGGCCGCGAACGGCGCGCTGGTCGAAAATTTCATCTTGTAGGCGGAGAGGTCGAAGTCGTCGAAGGTGGGATGCGCCATGATGCGGCGGTACTGGACCGGAACCAGCATGGCGTGGCTCGCGCGATGCTTCTGCGAAAGCTGCAGAAACTTCTCGACATCGAACTTTCCCATCTGCACCAGCGTGCCGCCCATCGCGAGCGTCGGGAATACACTGACGAGCGTCGTATTCGAGTAAAGCGGCGTCGAAACCATCGTCACCGCGTCCGGCGTATAGCCGATGATCGAAGCGCGCTGCACCTGACCCCAGCGCATGGCATGCGATTGCACGATGCCCTTGGGCGTGCCGGTGGTGCCGGAGGAGTAAATGATGTTGAAGGCCGATTGCGGATCGACGTCGACGTGAGCGGGCTTTGCGCCTTCGGCGGCAAGCCATTTCGAATAGGGCTCGCCTGCATCTGAATCGTCGAGCGCAATGCGCCGCGCCTTGATCGAGCCGTCCACTCTCGCAATTTCGTCCGCGACGCCCTTGTCGAGAAAGAACAGCTTCGAACTGGAGTCGGAGATCATCGTTGCGATGGTCTCCGGGGTCGAGGAGGGCGCAAGCGGAGCGACCGCCACACCCGCGCGCAATGCGGCCAGAAACACCGCAAGATATTCGATCGAGGTATAGGCGCAGATCGCGATCGCGTCTTTCGCCTTCAATCCGTCGCGCTGGAGCGTGGCGGCAATCCGGTCGATATATTTGTCGAGTGCCGCATAGTCGAGTTGCCGCTCGTCCTGAATCACGGCCGGGTGGTTGGCGCGCTCCTTGGCATGATCGCGGATCAGGTCGGAAAGGGTGAGAAACGGAATTTCGAGCCAGGATTCCGGGTTCATTGCACTGCTCTTGAAGGTCGTCACTGGGCGGCGATGGCTGCGCGTTCGTCGGCGAGTTCATCGATGGCTTCGCGATATTCCTCGATGAGCCGCGCGCAAAGCTCGGCCGTGGTCGGCACGTCGTCGATGGAGCCAACACCCTGGCCCGCGGACCAGACGTCTTTCCAGG
>JAEZFA010000085.1 GCA_023417665.1 Pseudomonadota bacterium
CATTTCGTCATGGCAAAGAAAGCGGGCATGAAGGGCCAACAGAAGAAAACCGCGCCGCAAGGCAAGGGCAGCGCTTCGGACGGCAAGAACCGTCCGGTGGTAAAGCCGGGTGGCGGGCGTGGCACCAAGTAGGCCGAAACCGACGGGCGTTCGCACGTTCTACTGACGACGAGCGGAGAAACGCCATGTCTTCGGGACCAAGCTGGGATCTGCGCGGATCTGGCGCGTGCAGCGCGAGTGACGGTGTGCAAGCGGGCAAAAAAAGGAAAATCGGACCGGGAAGGAAAATAATCCTTGACAGCGTGACGCGGAACCTATATCGATGCTTGACCCAGAATCGGGAAAGTGCGAGTCTCTAGTCCAGACAGGGGATTAGAGATGGCCAAGACTTGGAAGAACGTTTTTGAGATGCAGGCGGCGATCCCTACGGAAAGGGAGGCCGTTAAGTATTTCGCTAAGATACATTGGCGCAGCGGCGAGTATTGCCCTCATTGCCGCCACCGCGAAATTTACAAGTTTTCTGATGGCGTGACGTTTAAGTGTGCCGCTTGCCGCAAACGCTTCTCAATTCGGGTCGGTACGATCTTTGAAGATTCCAAGGTTGAGATACGCAAGTGGCTCTATGCCATATGGATGCTGACTTCGCATAAGAAGGGCATTGCAAGCACAACGCTCGCTCGCGACATCGGCGTGACGCAAAAAACCGCGTGGTTCATGTTGCAGCGTCTTCGCTATGCAGCGCGTACTCGTTCATTCAATCGTCCGCTCAAAGGCACGGTTGAGGTTGATGAAGGTTATTTTGGCGGCAAGGAAAAGTTTAAGCATCGCAAAGATCGCAAAGGGCTAACTGCCAGCCAAAGCAAAGTTTTGGCAGTAGGCCTCCTAGAGCGAGGTGGTGAACTTCGCGTCAAAAAGATTGCGACGACGAATGAAATTCGTGGCGAAGTGACTAAGCACGTTGAGGAGGGCTCTCGCCTGATGACAGATCAGGCGACGGCGTTCTCGGGGCTTGAAGCGATCTATGATCGAAAGAGTTTCAGCCACAACCGAGGCATTTATGGCGATGGTGCAGACGGCCATACAAACTCGATCGAAGGTGCGTGGTCGCTGATTAAGCGGCAGATTTACGGCATTCATCACTTTGTGAGCCCAAAGCACATCACAAAGTACTTTGACGAAGCGGTGTTCCGCTACAACCGCCGCAGCGTCACCGACAAAGATCGGGTTGCGGAGTTTCTGGGCCGTGTTCATGGCCGCTTGACCTACAAAGAACTTATTGCGTGAAGAAGAAGCGCAAAAAGACGAAAGACTTTTTCCTCGATATGCCTTTCGAGGAGGTCTTGGAACGATATTCCGGAACAGACAAGCAGGAAGTAGAACGGCTGATAGCCAAGTCGAAGGGAAAGAAACCGGGTGGCAAAAAGAAACGCAAGCCACCCGGCAAGAGTCAGACCACTAACGTGGTCGCACTAAGCACGCGAAGGAAACGCAAGTACGTTTGACTTGCTTTTTCCCTTTACTGAACGCCAATGACCACGCACATGCTGGATTTTCCCGTCCCTGATCCGATAGTACGGTTCAATCCAGGTCACTAAACGGGGGCTAGTCCCCGCCCTGAGTTCAGATTTAGTCATGGTTATCCTTTCGCAGGTCGAGGTAACGACTTGCGTCTAGGCGGCGGCGCAGACCACCTGCGTCGCCGTTTCTTTTTGATGCGTTGAGTGTTGTGTGGACCGACTCCTCCCTTCGGAGGACATCGGAGGCGCAACATCAGCGCATTCCGTGTCTCGAAGGGCCAGATCATAATGTCGGGCCGTCGAGGGCTCTGGCACGCCGAGGGTGCGGACACCGATTCGGCGAGTACCTAAAACGTCTTAGGTTCTGTCCCCGGTGTCAATGGGTCAAACAGCGATATAGGCTCCGCGTGACGCTGCCGGGATAGGGTTTCGGCATACTCCACAAATGTAAGCGGCTTGGCGCTTGCGCCATTCCTGCAAAGCAGAAAAGCGCGTGCGGGGCTTGCCCGGTTCGCGCAAACAGAAAACAGGCTCGCTTGAAGCCTGTCTCATTCGTTCAAACCATGAGCGCGTGCGGGGCTTGCCCGGTTCGCGCTATCAGCGGACACGGCGGCGGGAAACCGGCCGCTTTTTTCGTTTCAGGCCGATGCCGAAGTTCATTGTCGTTCCACCGGAGGATATCGCCAGGGTCCGCAAGCTCTACGAAGGGACCGATGTTCCCGTCCGCGATCTTGCATCGATCTGCGGTCTAGGTGTCACCACCTTTCTGCGGCGCGTGGAGCTTTGGGGCTGGAAGCGGCGAAAGTTGCGCATGCAGGATTATGACAAAGCCGCGAAAGCGGAAGTCGATGCGATCCGCGAGGCGGCGGCACCCCTGCGGGCTGTCGCGGAAAACGAAACTCTGATCGATCGCGTGCGCGCGGCAGTGGAACGCGAGATCGTTGCGATCGAAGCAGTGTTAACGCGCGTCGAGGGCGCGCGGCTGCGTTCCGCCGACGCCGAACGTGCGGCGCGGACGCTTGCGACGCTCGTGAAAACCTTGCGCGAGGTCGCGGCACTTCAGCGCGACGAAAAGCTGGATACCGAAAGCGTTGCCGACGATGCAGACGAATACCACGATCTCGATACCTTCCGTCGGGAGCTTGCGGAACGGCTTGATCGACTGCGCCGGCAGCGAGACGCTGAATG
This sequence comes from Pseudomonadota bacterium, assembly GCA_023417665.1. Taxonomy (GTDB): domain Bacteria; phylum Pseudomonadota; class Alphaproteobacteria; order Rhizobiales; family Xanthobacteraceae. The sequence continues at coordinate 2,706 of JAEZFA010000085.1, forward strand.
AACTGATCGTGCAGTCGAGCGGCGCGTTTCGCGAGGCGCTCCTGAAATACTGGGAGCTGTGGGCGCGCGACGATCAGCTGCCGCCGGCCGGCGAATGGCGCAACTGGCTGATCCTCGGCGGGCGCGGCGCCGGCAAGACGCGCGCAGGCGCGGAATGGGTGCGGGGTGTCGCGCTCGGATACAAAAGATTCGGCGAAACCGCGCGGCAGATCGGCTTGATCGGCGAAACGCTTGCCGACGTGCGCGAGGTGATGATCGAGGGGGTCTCCGGGCTGCTCAGCGTGCACGCGCGCTGGGAACGCCCGCAATGGGAGCCATCGCGCAGACGACTCGAATGGAGAAACGGCGCGGTCGCTTATGCTTTCTCCGCCGACGACCCGGAGAGTTTGCGTGGGCCGCAATTCGAGGCGGCCTGGTGCGACGAGCTTTGCAAATGGCGGCGCGCGGAAGCCGCCTTCGACATGCTGCAATTCGGGCTGCGGCTCGGGCGCAATCCGCGCGCGGTGATCACGACCACGCCGCGGCCGGTGCCTTTGCTGAAGCGGCTGCTCGCGGATAGCGGAACGGTCGTGCATCGCGCGGCGACCACGGCCAACGCGTTTCAGCTTGCGCCGCGCTTTCTCGAGGAGATGCTGAAGCGCTACGCCGGCACGAGGATCGGGCGGCAGGAGCTTGACGGCGAACTGATCGAAGCGCGCGTGGACACGCTGTTTCCGCGCGAGCGCATCGAGCGGGCGAGGGTGGAGACGCATCCCTCCCTTGCGCGGATCGTGGTCGCGGTCGATCCGCCGGCTTCCTCGCGCGAAGGCGCGGACGCCTGCGGCATCGTTGCGGCCGGTGTCGATGACGACGGCAAGGTCTTCGTGCTCGCTGATGAAAGCGCCGCCGGCTTGTCGCCGCTCGCCTGGGCGAGCCGCGCGATCGCGCTTTATCGGAGGCTCGATGCCGACCGCATCGTCGTCGAGGTGAATCAGGGCGGCGAGATGGTGCGTGCGGTATTGAGTGAGACGGATGCGAGCGTGCCGGTTTCCGAAGTGCGCGCGACGCGCGGAAAGCGGCTGCGCGCCGAGCCGGTCGCGGCACTCTACGAACAGGGCCGCGTTGCCCATGTCGGCGCGTTTGCGTTGCTCGAAGACGAGATGGCGGATTTCGGCGCGGATGGATTGAGCAATGGCCGCTCGCCGGACCGGCTCGACGCCCTGGTCTGGGCGATCACGTCGCTTGTGTTGATGCCGCGCGAGGCGACGCCGCGGATGCGGACTCTCTAGCTGTTGGAAACCCGAATGAAAATGCCGTTCCGCAATCTCTTTGCGCGGCGCGAACCCGCGCGCGTGCCGGAAGAAAAAGCGAGCCGCACCGGCGCTCTGGTCGCCTTGTTCTCGCAGGGCCATCCGCGCTGGACGCCGCGCGACTATGCGGCGCTCGCGCGCGAGGGCTATGCGAAGAATCCGGTGGCGTTTCGCTGCACGCGCATGATCGCGGAAGCGGCGGCCAACGTGCCGCTCTTGTTAGATGAAGGTGCGCGCGAACATGACGAGCATCCGCTGCTTGCGCTGCTGGCAAGGCCCAATCCGCGCCAGAGCGGCGCCGACCTGATCGAGCAGCTCGCCGGCTATCTGCTGGTGTCGGGTAACGTTTATCTCGAACGCGTCAGCGTGCTCGACGAAGTGCGCGAACTGCACGCACTTCGTCCCGACCGCATGAAGGTGATTCCGGGAGCGGAGGGTTGGGCCGAGGCTTATGAGTATCGTGCCGGCGGATCGTCCGTGCGCTTCGCGATGAGCGAGACGCCCGCGCCGATCCTGCACCTGACGCTGTTCAATCCGCTCGACGATCATTACGGCATGTCGCCGCTCGAAGCCGCGCAGGCTTCGCTCGACGTGCACAATGCCGCGAGCGCCTGGAACAAGGCGCTGCTCGACAACGCCGCGCGGCCTTCCGGCGCGCTGGTTTATTCCGCCGCCGGCGGCAATCTTTCGGACGAGCAGTTCGAGCGGCTGAAAAGCGAACTCGAAGCGCATTATCAGGGCGCGGCGAATGCGGGGCGGCCGCTGCTTCTCGAAGGCGGGCTCGACTGGAAGGGGCTCAGCCTGTCTCCGAAGGATATGGACTTCGTCGAGGCGAAGCACATTGCCGCGCGCGAGATTGCGCTCGCTTTCGGCGTGCCGCCGATGCTGCTCGGCATTCCCGGCGACAACACCTATTCGAATTACGCCGAAGCAAACCGCGCCTTCTATCGCCAGACCGTGGTGCCGCTCATCGCGCGGATCGCAGCCGCGCTAGGGGCTTGGCTTGGCGGGAGTTTCGGCGGCAGCTTGCGCCTCGTGCCCGATCTCGACGAGATTCCTGCGCTGAGCGTTGAGCGCGAGGCGCTGTGGAAGCGTGTGGGAGAAGCCGCGTTTCTCACCGACGACGAGAAGCGCGCGGCAGTCGGCTACGAGCCTCTGCCCGCGTCATCGCTCACGACGCTGCTCGCGAAATACGACCCCAACCAGTCGCGCGTGCCCGGCGGAAGCTCCGACGGCGGGCAGTGGACGAGCGGGGGTGCGCCTGCGTCCGGTGATGAAGAACGTGATGAGGAGTTGCTGCCCGAAGGGATCGAGCCTGCTGGAGGCTCAGTAGATATTGGCTTGGCTCTAACAGGTATTGAACGGATCGATATCGCTACTGTCGAGCTCGTTCAAACGTTAGCACGGGTGGCAGAGATTGCTCGTTTTACTCCACGAAATAGCCCTCAAACCTATGGCACGTTCGTCCACACCCTGTTTGCTGGAGCCTTAAGGCTTCAAAGCTTCGCCGGATATGGTAGCTTTGAAGTAGAACAAACATGGGGAGACGTGCCGGACGCGCCTTATGGAGCGCGTGGTACGATCCGGACCGATGCGGTGCTTCGCAATGAGGTAGGCGACGTCATTGCGATTTATGACGTTAAGACCGGAAATGCGCGACTAACTCCTGCCAGAGTGCGCGAGCTTCGCTCAAAAACGAAAACAGGTACAAGTGTCCCAATAATCGAGCTTCATGTTGATCGCGGCCCAAGCCTTAAATCGCAACAAGTGTCCTCTCGTATAAGTTCTTTTTGGCGGTAAAAATGGGGGCAGTCCAATGTCTCTTGAAATGTACGTAGTATCTTCGCGTCAACTTCAATCATTCGATGAATGGCAGAAAGCAGCCGATGATTTACGTTTTCCAATAAAGATTGCAAGTGTAGTTGACCTTCACGAGATGCGCGGGTTCTTGCCAGTCGTGTGGCAGGGTCGGAGTACGGGCTTTGAATGTGATCATTGGACCATTGATGACATTCAGGAAACTTATAAAGAAGTAAATATTGATTCCGTTTTTAAACATGCGCTTGCCTTTCGGTGGGGCGGAGATTTCATCGAGTTGGTTTCTGCATTGCAGGCTGCAGCCGCCTATTCGGTCGCAACGAATGGACTGGTATTGGATTGCCAAGTAGGTGAAATGCATAGTGCGGTGCGAGCAGTACAAATCGCGCGTGAAACCGAGGCGGCACTGCCGCAGCTTGAAGCCGCTATGCAAAAAGCGTTGAACGAGTTCAGATAAAAAATCGACTGTGGTGAGCGCGAGGCGCTGTGGAAGCGCGTCGGCGAGGCCGCGTTTCTCACCGACGACAAGAGGCGCGCGGTCTGACGTTCCATAAATTATGAGTGACCTCATCCGCACCTTCACGGAGCGCGGCGATCTCGCGCATCTCGCTCTCTTTCTATGGGCGTCGGCGTCGTCCGCATTGCTCGCGCTGACGCTGCGGGAGTTGTTTGCGGCGAACGCGCGCTTCGATGCTTTCGTGCGGGAGCTTGCGCGGTTTAACCGGCGCATCAGAAAATAAACTCGTCATGCCCTCGCTTGTCGCGGGCATCCACGCTTTCAACGTCATTCACGCAGCCAAGACGTGGATGGCCGGGTCAAGCCCGGCCATGACGAAGGAGTATGTCGATGACCCCACGCATCCGCTCTTTGGCGCCGGAGGCGCCGATGGTGTTTCGCGAATTCGTTCGCCAGCTCGAACGGCTTCACGCGGCACCCGCGAAGAAATCCGAAAAGCCGAAGCGCGCACCACGCGCAAAGCCCAAACCCAAAACGAAAAGGAAGCGCTGATGCTGTTTCCCATGAACGACAGCAAGACGCTGCGCTTTGACTGTAAATCCATCGACGCGTCCGGCGTCTTCACCGGCTACGCCGCGCGCTTCAACTCCGCCGATCTCGGCCGCGACCTGATCGAGCCCGGCGCGTTCAGGGAAAGCCTGGCGTCTCGCGGGCCCGCAGGCGTGCGGATGCTCTTTCAGCACGACCCGGCCGAGCCCATCGGGGTGTGGCTGGAACTGCGCGAGGATGCGCGCGGGCTGTTCGCGCGCGGGCGGCTGATTTCCGAAATCGCACGGGGGCGGGAAGTGCTCTCGCTGATGCGCGCCGGCGCCATCGACGGACTCTCCATCGGCTTTCGCACCGTCGAGGGCCGCACAAGCCCGAAAACCGGAATCCGGCGGCTTTCGAAAATCGATCTCTGGGAAATCTCCGTCGTCACCTTCCCGATGCATCCGGGCGCGCGGGTTGGAGCCTTCAAGCGCGACCTGCTGCCGGAAAGAAATCTTGCTGCCACCATCCGCCGTGCGGCGGATTTCGTTCATCCGTCCACGAGGTAATGCAATGGAACAACGCATCAATCCTTCTCCCGAAATCAAATCCGTCGCCGGCTCCGGCGACATCGCGAGCGCCTTCGACGATTTCATGCGCTCGTTCGAGGCCTTCAAGTCCGAAAACGACACGCGGCTCGATCAGATCGAGCGCCGCTCGGCCGATGTGCTTTCCGACCACAAGGTCGATCGCATCAATTCCGCGCTCACCGAACAGAAGCGCGTACTCGATGAGCTGGTGCTGCGAGGCCGCCGTCCTTCGCTCGGCGGCGTCACGCATATCGCGACCGGCGCGGAGCTCGAGCATCGCTCGGCCTTCGATGCCTATGTGCGAAACGGCGAGTCCTCCGGCCTGAAGCGGCTGGAAGGCAAGGCGCTCGCAGTCTCGACCAATTCCGGCGCCGATGGCGGCTATCTCGTGCCGGAGGAAACCGAGCGCGAAATCGGCCGCAGGCTGGCGAACATCTCGCCGATCCGTGCGATCGCGGGCTATCGTCAGGTGTCCTCGAACGTGTATCGCAAGCCGTTTCTGATCTCGGGGGCGGCGACCGGATGGGTCGGCGAGACCACCGCGCGCAATACACCGACGACTTCGCCCACGCTCGCCGAACTCGCATTCCCGACCGTCGAGCTTTACGCGATGCCGGCCGCGACCCAGACGTTGCTCGACGATGCCGCCGTCAACATTGATGAATGGATCGCAGCCGAAGTCGACACCGTCTTCGCGGAGCAGGAGGGCACCGCCTTCGTCAGCGGCGACGGCACCAACAAGCCGCGCGGCTTCCTCAACTACGACAAGGTCGCGGAGTCCTCGTGGGAGTGGAACAAGCTCGGCTTCGTCATCACCGGCGCCGATGGCGAATTCCCGGAAGAAAGCCCGTCCGATCCGCTGGTCGATCTCGTCTATTCGCTGAAATCCGGCTATCGCCAGAACGGCACCTTCGTGATGAACCGCCGCACGCAGGGCGAGATCCGCAAGCTCAAGGACGAGAGCGGGCACTATCTCTGGACGCCGCCCGCGCAGGCCGGCGCGCCGGCGACGCTGATGGGCTTCCCGGTCGCGGAAGCCGAAGACATGCCGAACATGGCGGAGGACTCCTACTCGATTGCCTTCGGTGATTTTCGCCGTGGCTATCTGGTGATCGACCGCCAGGGCGTGCGCGTGCTGCGCGATCCCTATTCGTCGAAGCCTTATGTGCTGTTCTATGTGACCAAGCGCGTCGGCGGCGGCGTGCAGGACTTCGACGCGATCAAGCTGCTTAAGTTCGCGGTGAGCTGAGCGCAAGACCCCTCACCCGTCTCGGCCTTCGGCCGATCCACCCTCTCCCCGACGGGGAGAGGAAC
>JAEZFA010000106.1 GCA_023417665.1 Pseudomonadota bacterium
CGCTTCCTATGTGAACGGGCAGGCGATTGCGGTCGACGGCGGCCTCTCGAGCACACATCCTTTTGTCGGTAAGCTGCGCGTCTGACGTCTCAGGCGAGTTGCTGAAAGCCGTATTCGAGATCGGCCATCAGGTCATCGGGATCTTCAAGGCCGATATGCAGCCGGATTGCCGGGCCGCCCGGATTCCATTTCGTGGCGGTGCGATAGCCGGTGCAATCAAACGGGATTGCGAGGCTTTCGAAGCCGCCCCAGCTGTAACCCATGCCGAACAGGCTGAGCGCATCGAAGAATGCGCCGATGTTCTTCCCGTATTCCGGCTTGAGAATGATCGCGAAGAGCCCGCAGGCGCCCCCGAAATCCCGCTTCCAGATTGCGTGCCCCGGATCGCTTTCGAGTGCCGGATGAAGAACGCGGGCAACTTCGGGCCGTTGTTCGAGCCAGCGCGCGACCTTCAGTCCGGACGCCATGTGACGATCGAGACGCACCGCGAGCGTGCGTAAACCGCGCAGCGCGAGGTTGACGTCCTCCGGTCCCGGATTGATCCCGAGATCGCCATGGGTCTGCAACACGCGCTTGTAATTCGCCTCGTTGACCGAAATCGTGCCGAGGTTGATGTCCGCATGGCCGCCGAGATATTTGGTGCCTGCCTGGATCGAAATATCGATGCCGTGTTCATGCGGCCGGAAGAAAAGCGGCGTAGCCCAGGTGTTGTCGATGAGTGTGACCGCGCCATGCGCGCGCGCCGCCTTGGCGATCGCAGGAACGTCCTGCATTTCGAAACTCTGCGAGCCGGGCGCTTCCAGATAGACCGCGCTCGTATTCTTCCGAAACAGCGAAGCGATGTCGGCGCCGAGCAGCGGGTCGTAATAGGTCGTTTCCACGCCGAGCCGTCGCAGGATGGTGTCGCAGATCACGCGGGTAGGGCGATACACGGTGTCCGCCACCAGGATGTGATCGCCGGACTTCACGACCGAAAGGAGTGCGGTGCTGATTGCCGACAACCCGGATGGCGTCAGCGACACGCCCGCACCTTTCTCGAAAGCGGCAAGCGGCTTTGCCAGTGCGTCGAGCGTCGGAGTTCCGCGCCTACCGTAAGAATACCGGCTGCGGTGCGCGATCAGGTCGTCGTATGTTTCGTAGAGGATCGTCGATCCCCGAAACAGCGGCGTATTGACGAAACCGTCGTAGTCGAACGGCGAGCGCCCCGCGAGCACGAGTTCGGTTGCCGGGCGGTAGGCGTTCCCGTCGTTTTTCTTCTTCGTGGCCATGACTGCTTTGCTTCTCATTCGAGCGGAATAGGCGTGGGCTGCTCGCCTTAAATGCTTGACCCATATCGTGTTTTAGCCTGTGATGCGGCTCAGGAGAACCCCCGGGCGGCACGCGGCAAAGTCTGCAATACTGGACTGCGCTGGCGGGATTGCGAAACGCCGCTGTGAGCTAGGAGCATCTTGATGAAACGGTCGATCATTATTTGCGCACTTGCCCTTACTTTTGCAGCGGGCAGCGCCGCCTTTGCGGGAACGCTGGACGATGTGAAAGCGCGCGGCTCCATTCTCTGCGGGGTCAGTGGCGGACTTGCGGGCTTCTCGCAACCTGACGACAAAGGCAACTGGACCGGACTGGACGTCGATTTTTGCCGCGCACTTTCAGCTGCGATCTTCAACGATCCGAACAAGGTGAAATACCTGCCGCTGACAGCGAAGGACCGCTTCACGGCGCTGCAATCGCGCGAGGTCGATCTCCTGTCGCGCAACACGACCTGGACCAGTTCGCGCGACTCGCAACTGGGATTCAACTTCGTCGGTGTCATGTATTACGACGCGCAGGGCTTCATGGTGCGCAAGGCCGCGAAAGTAAGTTCGGCGCTGGAGCTTTCCAACACCACGGTCTGCACGCAGAGCGGCACCACGACCCAGCTCAACCTCGCGGACTATTTCCGTTCCAACAACATGAAATACGAGGCGGTGGTCTTCAATACCGCCGACGAAGTGATCAAGGCTTACGAGAGTGGCCGCTGCGACGTGTTCACGACCGACGTCTCGCAGATCTATGCGGAGCGCCTCAAGCTCTCCAAGCCCGACGATCACATGATCCTGCCGGAGCTCATCTCGAAAGAGCCGCTTGGGCCGCTCGTCCGTCACGGTGACGACCAGTGGTTCGATATCGTGAAGTGGGTGCTCTTCGGCATGATCAACGCGGAAGAATATGACGTCAGCCAGAAAACGCTGGACCAGCGGTTGAAGTCCGACCGCCCCGACGTGCGCCGTCTGCTCGGTCTCGAAGGCAATTACGGCGAGCAACTCGGTCTTACCAACGACTTCGTCGTTCGCATCATTCGCCATGTCGGCAACTACGGCGAAGTGTTCGATCGCAATGTCGGCGCGAACTCGCGCCTGAAGATCGACCGCGGCCTGAACAAGCTCTGGAACAAGGGCGGCATCCAGTACGCGCCGCCGGTCCGTTAAGGCCCGGCCGCGTAGCCGGTCAACACGCATGAACCGGAGGATCGTCGCATGACCGATCTTCCGGTTCGTCGTGAGCGATTTAGAAGCAGCTGGATCTTCCGGCCGGGCGTTCGCTCGTTCGTGATCCAGTTTCTGCTCGCAGCCTTGGTGCTGCTGGTCGCGTTGCTGATTTATCAGACCACGAGCCGCAACATGGCGGCCCAGCGGATTCCTTTCGGCATCGACTTCTTCTGGATCGAGTCCGGTTTCTCGATCAGCCAGACGCTCATTCCGTTCAACGAGGCGAATACCTACGCGCGGGCGTTTTTCGTCGGGCTCCTGAACACCTTGTTCGTCTCGGCACTTGGCATTCTGTTTGCGACGATCATCGGCTTCCTCGTCGGCATCGGCAGGCTTTCGAACAACTGGATCATCTCGCGCTTGTGCGGCGCCTATGTCGAGGTGATCCGCAATCTGCCGCTGCTGTTTCAGATCCTGTTCTGGTATCTCGCGGTGCTCGCGGCGCTCCCGGTGCCGCGCCAGAGCATATCGTTCGCGGGCGACGTCTTTATCAACAATCGCGGCATCATGGTTCCGAAGCCCCTGTTCGGGGAAGGAATTGGCCTGGTCGTGCTTCTTCTGCTCGCCGGCATCGTCGTGTCCTGGATCGCGTCCGCTCTTGCGCGGCGGCATCGCGTTCGCACCGGAAGCCGTATCGCCGTCTGGCCGGTATGGCTTCTGCTCGCCGTTCTCGTTCCGCTTGGTGCCTTCTTCTATCTCGGCGTCGGCGTCGCGATCGACCGGCCGGTGCTGAAGGGCTTCAACTTCAATGGCGGCATCCGGGTGATCCCGGAATTTCTCGCTCTGCTGATCGCGCTGTCGACCTACACGGCAGGCTTTATTGCTGAAATCGTGCGCGCCGGAATTCTCGCGGTGCCGAAGGGCCAGACGGAAGCGGCGAGCGCGCTCGGGCTACGCCGGTCGACGCTGTTGCGGCTTGTCGTCGTGCCGCAGGCGCTACGCGTGATCGTGCCGCCGCTGACCAGCCAGTATCTCAATCTGATCAAGAACTCCTCGCTTGCCGTCAGCATCGGCTATCCCGATCTGGTCAGCGTCTTCGCCGGCACGACGCTGAACAATACCGGGCAGGCGATCGAGATCCTCGGCATCACCATGCTGGTTTACCTCTTCACCTCGCTGATCGTTTCCTTCGCGATGAACCTTTACAATCGGCGCATCGCGCTGCGGGAGCGTTAGCCGATGGCCTACGCCTTCATCCGCAGGGAAACGCTGCCGCCGCGCCCCGCACCCCATGCTGCCGAAGGCGTGGTCGGCTGGTTTCGTAATCGCCTGTTTGCGAGTCCGCGCGATATCGCGATGACCATGATCGGCTTCGCCGCCTTCGTCATGATCGCGCTGCCGCTGTTTCGCTTTCTCGTCTTCGACGCGGTGTGGACGGGAACGAACCGCGACGCCTGCGTCGCCGTCTCGACAGGCGCTTGCTGGCCTTTCATCGCGGCGAAGTTCAATCAGTTCGTCTACGGCTTCTATCCGCATGACGAGCTGTGGCGTCCGAACCTCGTCTTTCTGCTGGGTATCGTGCTGCTGATACCGCTCTTGATGCCGTCCGCGCCGTTGAAGCGCCTGAACGCCATTCTGTTTCTGGGCATCTATCCCATCGTCGGTTTCGTGCTGCTGACCGGCGGCAACCTCGATCCAAGGCGTTTTCTGCTCGGGCGCTTCTTTTCCGTCGCGGAATATGTCGGCGTCGAGCACTGGGCCGGGCTGCGCGCGGCGTTCTGGGCGGACTTTGCCGCCTCGGCGATGTTGCTGACGCTTGCGATCGCGATCATCGCGCGCATTTTCGGCACGCGCTTTGCCACGTCTTTCAAGGTGCTCGGCATCTTCTTTGCGGCGCTCGCGCTGGTGATCCTGCCGGTCGATCTGGATTTCGGATTGCGCTGGGTGGAAACCCGGGAATGGGGCGGCCTGCTGGTGACGCTCGTTGTTGCCGTGACCGGCATCGTGGCGGCCTTGCCGTTAGGCGTTGCGCTGGCGCTCGGGCGGCGCTCGGAAATGCGGCTGGTGCGCTGGGCGAGCGTTGCCTTCATCGAGTTCTGGCGCGGCGTTCCGCTGATTACGGTGCTGTTTTTCGCGACCTATATGTTGCCGCTGTTTCTTCCGGGCGGAGCCAGTATCGAACGGCTGGTACGCGCATTGATCGGCGTCGCGCTGTTCTCTGGTGCTTATATGGCCGAAGTCGTGCGCGGCGGCCTGCAGGCCGTGCCCAAGCATCAGTACGAAAGTGCGGCGGCGCTCGGTCTCGGCTACTGGAAGACCATGAGCCTGATCATTCTGCCGCAGGCACTGACGAAAGTGATCCCCGGGATCGTCAATAATTTCATCGGGCTCTTCAAGGATACGACGCTCGTGCAGATCGTCGCGATTCTGGATTTGCTCGGCCAGATTCGTGCGGCGTTTTCCGATCCGAACTGGGCGTCTCCGACCACGCTTTATACGGGCTTTGCTTTCGCCGGAATGATCTATTTCGTCTTTTGTTTTGCGATGTCGCGCTACTCGCTGTTTCTCGAGCGGCGCGCCGGAACCAGCGCCTTGCGCGTGGAAGGAGCGATGCGGTGAGCGGACTGGCGACGGGCCTCGATGCGATCGCCGTGGAAATGCGCGGCGTCAACAAATGGTTCGGCACGTTTCATGTGCTGCGGGATGTGGATCTGCTCGTCGCGCGCAAGGAGCGCATCGTCATCTGCGGTCCGTCCGGTTCGGGTAAGTCGACTTTGATCCGCTGCATCAACCGGCTCGAGGAGCATCAGGAAGGCCGCATCATCGTTGACGGGATCGAGCTGACCTCTGATCTGCGCAGCATCGACGCGGTGCGCGCCGACGTGGGCATGGTGTTTCAGCAGTTCAACCTGTTTCCGCATTTGACGGTGCTGGAAAACTGCACGCTGGCGCAGATCTGGGTGCGGCGTCGCCCGAAAGCGGAAGCCGAAGCGATCGCGATGGAATTCCTGGAGCGGGTTCGTATTCCCGAGCAGGCGGGCAAGTATCCGGCCCAGCTTTCCGGCGGCCAGCAACAGCGCGTCGCCATTGCCCGCGCGCTCTGCATGAATCCGAAAATCATGCTGTTCGACGAGCCGACCTCGGCGCTCGACCCTGAAATGATCAAGGAAGTGCTCGACACCATTCGCGCGCTTGCCGACGACGGCATGACCATGCTGATCGTGACGCACGAAATGGGCTTCGCCCGTCAGGTCGCCGATTGCATCGTGTTCATGGATGACGGTCAGATCGTGGAAATGAACCGGCCGGAAGAGTTTTTCACCAATCCGCAACACGAACGCACCAAGCGCTTCCTGTCGCAAATCCTGCACAACTAGCTAGAGCGCGCCGAGCGGAATCTTCAGGTAGCTGCGGCCGTTGTCCTCGGGCGCGGGGATGCGTCCGCCGCGCATATTCACCTGCAACGCATGCAGGATCAGCTTCGGCATCGGAAGCGTACGGTCGCGGGCCTCGCGCAGCTTGACGAAGGCCTCGCGCGAGGGGTTGCTGCCGAAATGCTTGTTCGTCTGCTTCTGCTCCCGGACGCTCGACTCCCACTTCGGCGCGCGTCCGCCGGGCATGTAGTCGTGACCGGTGAAGAGGCGGGTGTCGTCGGGCAGCGCCAGAATGTTTTGGACGGAATCGTAAAGCCGTCCGGCGTCGCCTCCCGGAAAGTCGGCCCGCGCCGAGCCGTAGTCGGGCTGGAACAGCGTGTCATGCACGAAGGCGGCATCGCCGACCACATAGGTGATCGAGCAAAGCGTATGGCCGGGCGAAAGCATCACGCGGGCGTCGAGCAAGCCGATCTTGAAGCTCTCGCCGTCGGCAAACAGCCGGTCCCATTGCGAGCCATCGGCGGGAAAGTCGGGCAGGTTGTAAATCCGCTTCCATAACTCCTGCACGTCGACGATTTTCTCACCGATCGCGGTCGGCGCGCCGAGCTTCTCCTTCAGATAGACCGCCGACGAAAAGTGGTCCGCATGCGGATGCGTGTCGAGAATCCAGTCGATGGTAAGTCCGCGCCGCGCGATTTCGTCGAGCAGGGCGTCGGCCGAGCGATGCGAGACGCGCCCGGACTTCTCGTCATAGTCGAGCACCGGATCGATGATCGCGGCGCGTTTCGTCGCGGGGTCTTCGACCAGATACTCGATTGAAAAGGTCGGCTCGTGAAAGAAGCCTGTGACGACCGGATTTCCGGGCATGATCGCCTAACTCTTTTTGGCGGGGCCGGTCGCTTTCGGCATGCTGGGATTGGTGCCCCATTCCGACCAGGAGCCGTCATAAAGTGCCACCGGCTGCTTTCCGATCGCCTCCAGCGCGAGCCACAGGACGACTGCGGAAACGCCCGAGCCGCAGCTTGCGATGATCGGCTTGTCGGGATCGAGCCCGGCATCGTCGAACGCCTTGCTGATCTGGTCGGCCGGCGCGAGTTTGCCATCCTTCACGACCGCGCTTGCCGGCACGTTGAGACTGCCGGGGATATGCCCGCGGGCAACACCCTCGCGCGGTTCGGGTTCTTCGCCGCGGAAACGCGCAGCCGGACGGGCGTCGATCACTTGCGCGCTGCCGTCGCGCAAGGACTGGTCGACGCGGTCGAGATTGGCAACCATCTCGGCGGAGAAGTCGGGCGTGAAATGCCCCGGATCGCGCAGCACCTTTTCCGAGTCGATCGGAAAGCCCGCGGCCTTCCACGCCGGCAGGCCGCCTTCGAGAATATGGACTTCCTTCACGCCGAACACCTTGAAGGTGAACCAGACGCGGGGCGCGGCAACGAGGCCCGCGCCGTCATAGACGACGATGCGCTGTCCGTCCGAGATGCCGAGCCGCGCCATATGCAGCGCGAAGACCTGCGGCGGCGGCAGCATGTGCGGCAATGTCGAGTTGATGTCCTTCACTTCGTCGATGTCGAAATAGACGGCGCCGGGAATGTGCCCCGCATTGTATTCCGCGCGGCCGTCGCGCTTCATCGCGGGCAGGTACCATGAAGCATCGACGACCACGAGGTCGGGCTTCTTGCGTTCGGCTTCCAGCCACTGCGGCGTTACGAAAGTGTTGGATTGCGGCATGACTCGTCCATTCGTGTTGCGGACGTCACTTTCCGCCAGCGCGGGCTGCTTCGCAACTCCGGGAGCGTGCGGCGACTTTTAGCAGCCGCTGCGGCAGCGGAGGCTGTCGACGATGGGTTGCTCGCCGATGGTACGGACTTCAATTACCGAATTGCCGCGCCGCCAGACATGAAGGCAAGCCGCAAGCCCGGTTCCGGCGCAACTGAAGGTTTCCGGGAAGCAGCGCGGATCGTCCTTCTCGCAGGCCGCCGCATCGGGCAGGCGCTCGGGCGCGAAGCCTTGTGCGCTCAAGGTTTTGCGCGCTGCCGCGTAGTCGGTGTCCTTCGCAATTTTCGGTAACGCATTCGGCTGCGCGAACGCAGCGCCAAAGCCGAACACCAGCAGGATTACGGCGGCGAAAGCCCGCCTCATGCGCAAAGCTTCTCGCGCAGCGCGTGGAACTTCGCGAGTTGATCCTCTTTAAGTTCGCGCTTCTCGTCGCGGCCGACGAAGACCTTGAACATGATACCGCCGTCGACGTTCACGAAGGCGATGAAGACGGACTTCTTGTTGTTGAACGTGCGCTCGACGAAGGCGACGGCACCGCAGCGGTCATGCTTCAGGTGCCCGTGCAGGCCGGCCGAGCCGCCGAGATTGAAATAGCCGTGACCCAGCTTTCCTTCCGGCATCGAGCCGCCGATTTCGAAGATGCCGTCATCGGTATTGATGATGGTCGTGACATCGCCCCAGGTTGCGATGTCGTTCATGGCGTCGATGAACTTGTCGCCGGGAGCGAACTTGCGCATGTCGTCGGGCAGCGCTTCCAGGATCGTCTGGCAGGTAACGCCATGCTCCTTCGCCGCAAACTCGATCACGACGCCGGGGTTCTCTGCAATCTTGCGCTTGAGTTCGGTCAGCTTGGCGGTGTCGAGCATCGGACGTCCCCGTGAACTTGAGAAGGAAAACAAAAGGCTCGCTCGCGGGTTACGCGGGCTCTCGCGCCACCTAAGGATAACGCCGCGGCAGCGTCAACCGGACGGTCAGACGAACAGTTTGTCGGAACCGGGAACCGCGATCTTGCGCTCCAGAAATCCGGGCACGGGAAGCTTTTTCTCCCGCAGGAATGCCGGATTGAACAGCTTGGTCTGGTAGCGCGTGCCGTAGTCGCAGAGCACCGTCACGATGGTGTGGCCGGGACCCATTTCCTTGGCCATGCGGATCGCGCCCGCAATGTTGATGCCGGACGATCCGCCGAGAACCAGCCCTTCATGTTCGAGGAGGTCGAACACCGCCGGCAACGCTTCCTCGTCGGGAATGATGTAGGGCCGGTCGACCTTGATGTCCTTGATCATCACGGTTTCGCGGCCAAGCCCGATGCCTTCCGTGACGGAGTCGCCGGGCGTCGTCTCGGCCTTGCCGGTCTTGAAGTAGCTGTACATCGCCGCGCCGTGCGGATCGGCGCACCCGATCAGGATGTTGGGGTTCTTCTCTTTGAGGAACAGCGAAGTGCCGGCGAGCGTGCCGCCGGTGCCGACCGAGCAGATGAAAGCATCAACCTTGCCGTCGGTCTGCGTCCAGATTTCCGGGCCGGTCGAGAGATAATGTGCCTTGCGGTTGTCGAGATTGTTCCACTGGTCCGCAAACAAGACGCCGTTCGGTTCGCTCTTGCGCAGTTCATCCGCAAGCCGCTTGCCGACATGCTGGTAGTTGTTCGGATTGGAGTAGGGCAGCGCCGGCACTTCCACGAGTTCGGCCCCGCAAAGCCGAAGCATGTCTTTCTTCTCCTGGCTTTGCGTATTGGGGATCACGATAATCGTGCGATAGCCGCGCGCATTGGCGACCAGCGCAAGCCCGATGCCGGTGTTGCCGGCGGTCGCTTCGACCACCACGCCACCCGGCTTCAGGTCGCCGCGCTTTTCGGCTTCGAGGATCATTTGCTTCGCAGGGCGATCCTTTACCGATTGTCCCGGGTTCATGAACTCGGCTTTGCCGAGAATATTGCATCCGGTCGCCTGGCTCGCGCGCCACAGCTGGATCAGCGGGGTATTGCCAACGGCATCGACGACGTCTTTGCGGAAATCCATCACTTCATAATTCACAGATAAGGTGTGCAGAAGATCGAATTGAACGTAGCGGGCCTGCGGGAATGACGCAATGTCAGGACTTCAAGGTCTGGAATGCGTGGAGCGCACGCTCTCTCGCTTCCTGATGCGCGACGAGCGGGGCGGGATAGGTTTTGCCGGGCTCGATTTCCGCCGCGGCGCGTTCGAGCGGCGACGCTTCCCACGGCTTGTGGATGTAGTGGTTCGGCAAGGCGGCGATTTCGGGAATCCAGTTGCGCACATAGCTGCCGTTCGGGTCGAACTTCTCGCCCTGCAGGATCGGATTGAAGATACGGAAATAGGGCGCGGCATCCGCGCCGGAGCCGGCGCCCCATTGCCAGCTTGCGGCGTTGTTCGCGGGATCGGCGTCGACCAGCGTGTCCCAGAGCCACGCTTCGCCACGCCGCCAGTCCAGCAGCAGATGCTTGATCAGAAAGGACGCGCAGATCATGCGGACGCGGTTGTGCATCCAGCCCGTGCGCCAGAGCTGTCGCATGCCGGCATCCACGATCGGATAGCCGGTCAGTCCGCGCTGCCAGCGTTGCAGCGCCGCCTCGTCGTCGCGCCAGGGGAAGGCATCGAAACGGCGCTGGAAGTTCTGGCGCGGCAAGTCCGGAAAGTGATGCAGCAGATGATAGGAGAACTCCCGCCAGCCGAGTTCGGCGCGATACTTTGCGGTGTCCTTGCCGCGTTCGGGCAGCGCCGAAACGATCTGCGCGGGGCTGATTTCGCCGTGCGCGAGATAAGGCGACAGTCGCGAGGTGCCGTCGACGTCGGGACGATCGCGCTGTTCGGCGTAGCCATCGAGCGCTTCCGCCAGAAAGTCTGCAAGCCGTTTCCGCGCGCCTGCTTCGCCGCGCGTCCACGCGCGGTTCATGTCGGAGGCCCAGTCGGGCCGCGACGGTTCGAGATTCCAGTCGGCAAGCTTCTCGCCGGCCGGCGCTTCGGCGGCGGTCAGCGCTCGAATCGCGTCGACTGCTTTGCGCGGACGGGAATGCGCGTTGCTCGCCTTGAAGTAGGGCGTGAACACCCGGATCGGTCCGCCCGCCTTGCTTTTGACGTCCCACGGTTCGTGCAGGAGCGACGCGTTGAAGGTTTCGACCGCGCAGCCGTTTGCAAGCAGTTGTTGTTCGATCTCGTTGTCGAGCTTCGCCTCGGCCGCCTCGTAGCGGCGGCTCCAGAACGCCGACGCGGCGTTCGTGTCCGCGACGAGCCTTGCGATGATTTCGCGCGGATCGCCGCGGCGAAGCACGAGCGGAACGCCGAGACGTCCGAGTTCATCCGCGAGCGCACGGAGCGAACCGGCGAGCCACCAGCGCCAGGCGGCACCTCTGGGCCGCACGATGCCGGTTTCCTCGAGAACATAAAGCGCGATCACCGGCGCTCCGCTTTTGGCGGCGGCGAGCAGCGCGGGATTGTCGGAGGTCCGGAGGTCGTAGCGAAACCAGACGAGCGCGGGGCGGACGGTCATGTGAAACGATAACGCGCCGGGCGCGGGATCGGATGCATGTGCCGCGTGCTAATCGCCGGCAATTCCGGAATTTTCTTTGAAGTTCGACGGGAAGCGCCGGGCGAAAGCCGCCGGCTAGATCGAATTGGCTCCCTGGGTAGGATTCGAACCTACGACCGATCGATTAACAGTCGATTGCTCTACCACTGAGCTACCAGGGAACAGGCGCGGCGCACCGCGCGGGGCACCCTATAAACGGCTTCGGCACGGCTTGCCAAGCGCTTTAGCCGCTCCGCGCCACGACCCGGAACGTCGCATTGGCGCGAGCACAGGGCACGCCGTCGGCGGTGACGAAACACTGGGTAAAGCAAAGGGTCCCGCCGGTCTTGATGAAGGTGGTTTCGAACGCGACCCACTGTCCGATCTGGGCCGATCCGAGAAAGTCCACCGAAAGGTTCACCGTTACCGCGCTTTTGCTCGCCGAGCCGAGCTTTCGGACCAGCGAATAGCCCATGGCGTTATCCGCAAGCGCCGAAATGAAGCCGCCGTGGGCGAAACCACGGGCGTTGGTGTGCGCATGAGCGAGCCGCACCGCCAGAATGACCGCGTCCGGCGTGGTTTTGCAGTGGATCGGCTCCCACGGCTCCGTAACCGGGCTTTTGCGCGTAAACGGCTCGAATCCGGGAGGAACAGGCATCGTTCGGTCTTCGAGAAGGGTAGAAATGGAGGCCACGGCCGGAATCGAACCGGCGTACACGGATTTGCAGTCCGCTGCGTAACCACTCCGCCACGTGGCCATCCCCACCGCGAGAGTGCCCGCGGGACGCGGGTGGCGGTGTAGCAAAGCGATGGTTACGGAGCAATTGACGATCGGATTTTATGTCGGGGGTGAACGCGCCGCCTTGCGTTTTCGGGGCCGGTGGACCATTCCTCTGCTCTCGCCAGCTAGTTCGAAGATTTCGCAGATGATCGACTTTGCCCAGGCGCGGCGGGCCATGGTGGATGGCCAGGTTCGCGTGAACGACGTGACCGATCCGGCCTTGATCGCCGCCATGCTCGAGGTGCCGCGTGAAAGCTTCGTTCCGCAGGCCCGCGCCAGCCTTGCCTATATCGACGACGATCTGTGCGTGCGCGAGGCGGCGCCCAGCAAGCCCGCGCGCTACCTGATGGAGCCGATGGAGCTCGCG
>JAEZFA010000144.1 GCA_023417665.1 Pseudomonadota bacterium
ACTTCCCTAACCTGACGGTGCTCACCACGACCGGATATACCCACAACGCCGTCGTGCATAACGGGACCGTGGACGAAGGTGCGCAGCTGATCGTGAAGCCCTATACCGTCGATCAGCTGGCGAACAAGGTGCGCGAAATTCTTCGCGCGTGAGCCGCGCAGGCTAACGCCGCTTTCCGACGACCTCGGCGTAGTTCTCCTCGAACCACGCGATCCTTTCCTCGTGCCTGCCGAGGATCTGCGGCCCGTCGATCTGGTCGACGATGGTCTGCATATGCTCGCAGACCTCGTTGTCCTCCTGCACGATCTTCCGCATGTAATAGGGCATGACCCACGGTACGAACGGACGTGCGATGCGCCGCGCAAGCCCCTGCACGAAGCTAACATCCACCGGCGGAAACGGCGCTTCGGCATAGATGCTGCGCAGCAAGGTCCGGTCATGCGCGATCGGCACATAATGCTGGATCAACACATAATATGTGAGCCCGGCGGCGAAATGCAGGCACACGAGATTGGGAAAGAATTGCAGGATGCGATAGCTGTCGGGCCTGTACGTCCCTTCCCGGCAGGCGCGCGCCATGGCCTCGAGTGCCGGCCCGTTGGCGGGACCTTCCGGGTCATAGAAGTACGCGCTGTGGCGACCGAAGCGATAATACTTCACGACGTCGAGCGGCAAATAGCCGTTCTTGCCGAAGCTGCTCGGGTGCACCGCGACGATATGATAATCGTCGAGCGAAATGTGATGACCGAGCTTCCAGTTGGCCTTCACCTCCGTCTGCTCGACATAAGGCGCAGACTTCACGCTCCACATGGCGGACAGAATGTCGAACCCGGGCCCGAGATACTCCTGCAGGCTTTGCTGGTGATTGCTGCTCGGAAAGCGTGCGAACACGAGCACGCCGCAGGTCGCGATCTCGATCGGCTTTAACCTCGCCCCGAGTTCGCGCGGGATCGCGCCGAACATTTCCTGGCACTTGGGAATGCCGAGCGCGAGGCCGTCTTTATTGTATTGCCAGTGGTGAAAGCCGCAGCGGACCGGACCGTTGCCTTTGTCTTCCGTGCGGATCGGATAAAAACGGTGCGCGCAGACATTCTCGAAGCCGCGCAGTTCGTCGTCGAAGCGCTGCACGAAGATCGACCGGCCGCCGAGCATGGAGCGGAACCAGTCGCCGTTCTTTGCGACATCGGTCGCAAGCCCCACCAGATTCCAGAGCTTGCCGATCTCCGCCTGTTCCTGCCGAAACCCCTCGGGGCTTCTGAGCCCAAGCGCCCAGAGCGGCGTGCCATTCTCGTCGGGTTTCACAAAGTCATTCATGCGCGATTTTCCGTCACGCCCGCGGAAACAGGCACCGTCGCCACTCGCTTCCCGCGTGCGGCGACGGCGTCTTCATAGCAAATCCAGCCGAAGAGCGCTTCCCCTGTTCTGCGTAGGAACCCGCTACGTGCCGCAAGGGAACCGCGTCAGAACTTGGCCTGCACGGTCTGATTGTCGCTGTCGGTGATCTGGATCGCTCCCTTGATCGGCGTCGACAGTGCGACCGGCGACGTGCCGGTCAGAATGTTCTCGCCGCGCGGTGCAAGCTTGATCTGCACCGGCTTGCCATTGGCGATCAGAACCGCGGTGCCTTTGAAGCCCTTGGTCGAAACCGGGGTTTCGCCGTGGTCCGTAACGAAAACGTCGAGCGTATTGCCCTTGACGACCGCCTCGACATGAAAGTTGCCGGCATCGGTCTGTTGTCCACCGTGCTTGCCGACCGCAGGCGCATGGGCAAGTGCCGCTCCCGCAATCATGGCCGCGCCGGTCAGTGCAATAGCGAATTGTTTGAGCATGGTGGTGTTCTCCTTGTTGAGTATCAGAAAGCTTCGAGCGGCTTGCCGTCCGCGGATTGTTTGGTTTCGTCGCGCAGGCGCTCCAGCGGAACGCGCCCGAAGCGGCGGAACAGGAGCGGCGTCAGGATCGCGTCGATCACGGTTGCGCTGACCAGTCCGCCGAAAATCGTCACCGCAACCGGATGCAGGATTTCCTTGCCCGGCGAAGTCGCATCGATCATCAGCGGCACCAGCGCGACGCCTGCCGACAGCGCCGTCATCAGAACCGGTGTGAGCCGCTCGAGCGTGCCGCGCACGATCAGGGCTTCGCCGAACGGCATGCCTTCGCGCAGCGACAGGTTGATGTAGTGGCTGATCTTCAGAATGCCGTTGCGTGTCGCAATGCCGGTCAGCGTCACGAAACCGATCATCGAGGCCACCGACAGCGGCAAGCCGGCGATCCAGAGCGCGGCCACACTTCCGATCATCGCGAACGGGATGCTGCCGAGAATGATGAGCGCGAGCGCCACCGAACGATAGCGGCTGTAGAGCACTGCAAAAATCAGCAGGAGCGAAATCAGCGAAAGCCCGGCGATCTGCCGGCTCGCGCTCGCCTGCGCTTCGTAATTGCCTTCGAGACTCACGAAGACGCCTTCGGGCAATTGCAGGGAAGCAATCTGTCGCTGCACGGCTTCGGCGACGCCGACGGCGTCCGTGCCATCGGTATTGGCAAAAACCGCAATCCGGCGCCGGCTGTTCTCGCGCAGGATCTGGTTCGGCCCGTCGGTTTCGCGGATTTCGGCAATCTGCCTTGCGGGAATCCACCCGCTCGGCGTCTGGATGAGATAGTCGCCAAGCCCTTGCGTGGTCCGCATGTGCTGCGGCAGGCGCATCACGACATCGAAGCGCCGATAACCGTCAATCACGCGCGACACGACGCGCCCGCTCGAGAGCCGGCTGATCTGCTCGACCACCGCCGCCGGCTGCACGCCATAGAGCGCCGCCTTCTGGTAATCGACCCGGATTTCGAGTTGCGGAATCAGCACCTGCTTTTCAACCTGCAGGTCGCGCACGCCGGGAACCGTCGCTATTTTTCCGCGCAGTTCCTCCGCGAGCCGCCGCAGCGCGTCGAGATCGTCGCCGAACAGCTTGACCGCAATCTCGGCGCGGACACCGCTCAGCATGTGGTCGATCCGATGCGAGATCGGCTGGCCGACGATTACGGAAGCCGGCAAGACCGAAAGCTGCGTGCGGATCGCGGCGGCCGCCGCCGCCCGGTCCGCACCCGCCTTCAGTTCCACTTCCAGTTCGGAAACATGGATGCCCTCGGCATGCTCGTCGAGTTCGGCACGACCCGTGCGGCGGCCGACGATTTTCACTTCAGGAATTTCGAGCACCAGACGTTCGGCAACGGCACCGATGCGGTTCGACTCCGCAAGCGAAATGCCGGGATTGAACGAGACGCCGACCGTGAAGGTGCCTTCGTTGAAGGCCGGCAGAAAGACGCGCGGCAGCAGGATCAGGCCGAGAAGCCCGATCGCGACCAGAAAACCGGTCAACGCGAACACGAGACGGTCGACGCCAAAGGCACGGTGCAGCAGCGCGGCATTCCAGCGCTTGAGCATGCTTACAAGCCTGCTCTCCCGCTCGCTGAGCGCCTTCATGCCGGGAAGCATGTAATAGGCCATGACCGGCGTAAGCGTGACCGACACCAGAAGGCTCGCGAGAATTGCGATGATGTAGGCCTGCCCGAGCGGCACGAACAGCCGCCCCTCGACGCCGGAAAGCGCAAACAGCGGAATGAAGACGAGAATGATGATCAGCGTGGCATAGACGATGCCGGAGCGCACTTCCTGGCTCGCCGCGACCACCACCTCGAACGCCGAG
>JAEZFA010000174.1 GCA_023417665.1 Pseudomonadota bacterium
GTCGAAGCTCGAGGCGCCGCTCGTCATCACCGGCGCCGTGCTTCGCAGCGGCACGGTCAAGGCCAGTGCGGCGAAGACCGAGATCGTGCTTTCCGGCGCACTCGATCTTCCGAAGCGCAGCATCGACGCGCTGCTGAATATCGAAGTCGCAACCGGTTCTTCCGTGCGTCCCGGCGCGCTGCTGCGCTGGCAGGGGCCGTGGGACGCACCGGAACGGAAGCTCGATGCGCGTGCGCTGGTGACGGCGATCACGCTGCGCGCGATCGAGCGCGGCGCGCAGACGCCGCTCAACGTTCCGGCAAATTCCGAAGAACGCGTTCCGCCGCCGGAGAAAAAGCGCGTACCGGAAAAATCTGGCAGCGAAACGGCGCCGCCTGCAAAGCAGACGCCTTCGAACCTGCCCGCGCCTGCTGAAGAACGAACCGCGCCGCCTGCGAAAAAGAAGCGCGCGCCCGAAAAGTCCGAAACCGAAACGGCTCCGCCACTGCCGCCGCCGGCCAGTATCGCGCCGGTACCGGCACCCCGCGGCGAGAACTAGCCGTTACGCCTCGTCGTCGCGCCCGAACAGGCAGGCGTGGCGCTCGTCGCTTGCGTGCTGCGCGTTTGCACCGGCCCGCTCCAGCGTCACCACCGAATAAGGGTACTGGTCCTTCTCGCCCTGCATCGGTCCTTCGCGGCGCGTCTCGCGGAACGCTTTGCGGTCATACTCCGGAAACAGCACGTCGCCGTCCGGACTCGCATGCACTTCGGTCAGTTCGATTTTTGCCGCATGGGGCAAGGTTTCCCGAAACAGCGTGCTGCCGCCGATGATCGCGATTTCGCCGGCGCCGCTTGCTTTGGCACTCTCGCCGGCAAGGCGCAGAACTTCCTCGAGCGAATGTCCGACCAGTACGCCGCCCGCATGCCAGCTCTTGTCGCTCGTCAGCACGATATTGGTGCGGCCGGGCAGGGGCTTGCCGATCGATTCATAGGTCTTGCGACCCATGACGATGGGCTTGCCCATAGTCACGGCTTTGAAGTGCTTGAGATCGCCGGGGATACGCCAGGGCAGTTCGCCCTTGCGGCCGATCACGCCGTTTTCGGCGACGGCGACGACGAGAACCAGCGGGGCCGCGTTCACTTCTTGCGAAACTTGTCGAGGCTGACGATCTGCGCGCCGGCGTCACCCTTGTCGGCGGCGGTCAGTTCGGGTTGCGGCTCGCGCGAGGGTTTCGCCACTTCCGGCTCGGAGGCGGCACCTTTCGGCGCGGCGGCGATCAGCGGCTTCTCTTCCGCCTTGTCGCTGTTCGCAGCCTTCATCTCACCGCCCTCTTCGCCGGCATTCTCGTTGGTGATGACCTCGAACTGGAGGCCGAACTGCACCGAAGGATCGAAGAAGCCTTTGACGGCGGCAAAGGGGATCAAAAGCCGTTCCGGCGCGCCGTTGAACGATACGCCGACCTCGAAGGCATGCTCGCCGACCTTCAGATCCCAGAACTGATGCTGCAGCACGATGGTCATTTCTTCCGGAAATTGCGTCCGCAGCCGATCCGAGATGCGCAGTCCCGGCGCGCGAGTATCGAAGGCGATGAAGAAATGATGTTCACCGGGCAACCCATCCTTGGCGACATCCGAGAGCACCTTGCGGACGACACCGCGCAGCGCGTCCTGGGCGAGAAGATCGTAGCGGATGAGATCGGCCATGAATTGAGTGAACCCGATTCCGGAAGAGGGCGCCAGCGCGCAAAAAGATAGTGGAGGCTTCTGTTGCCAGGTGCCTCCGAACCCCGCCTGAAAGTGCTAACCCTCAGGGCTTAATTCCCAATGGGACAAACCGCTTACGCGGCCTGGGCCACCGGAGCATAGTTGTCATTCGCAACTATAAAAGGCCCGATAACGGCGGAACCATGCCGGGCGAAAGCCGCGCTCTTTACACCCTCGTCGATCCTGTTTCGCCCCCGCCAAAGCCCGGCGATCTTGATGCCGGTGCCGGGTTTTGGTGGAGGCGCCGGGTACCGCCCCCGGGTCCGAATGGTTTATTACAACGAGCGTTTATCGCCATAGCCGGATTGCTCCGGCACCCGGAATATAAGCGGTTCAGCGTGGCGGTTAAAGGGCGGCGAATTGCCCGTTTTCAGCGCGATTTCTGCTTCTGCGTGCCGAGAAATTGCGCGATGGCTGCAAACAGGAAGCCGCCCGCGCCGACCACGAAGAGCCAGAACGGCATGCCGCCGGTTGCACGCGTCAGATAGGCGCCGCCGATCGCGAAGGCAGCGCCGAAGAGGTAGCCATAAACCCGGTTCATGCCTTGCTCCGCATCGCGATCACTTCCATCTCCACGCGGGCGTTGAATGCCAATCCGCTGGTGCCGAAAGCCGAACGCGCAGGATAAGGCTCCTCGAAATACTCGAGGTAGATCTTGTTGAAGGCAGGCCAGTCTTTCATGTCGGCCAGCATCACGAGGCACTTCACGACATTCCTGGCGGCAAGATCGTTTGCCTTCAGCGTCGAGAACACGTTCTCCATCACCTGACGGAATTCGTCTTCCGCGGTTTTGTTGTTGAGCTCCACCTTGCCCGGCAGGTTTCCGATCTGTCCGGAGAAGAAAACCAGATCGCCCACGCACATGCCCTCGGAGAACGGCAGGCCGGACGGCATGTGGCCGCCCGGCTTCACCACTTCCGGCAGCGTTTCCTTCGCGCTCACTTTTCGAGGACTTCCAGCGCGACGGTGCGGTAGGCGTTGGCGACGTTTTGGAGGCGCGCGGCCACTTCGCCGGTGCCGGCGATGCCGAGCAGATAGATGCCGCCCTTCCGGCGCGGGACCACGATGTAATAGGTCGCCCAGTTCTCGCCGCCTTCGCAGGAGGTATAGACCGATACCGATTGCGAGCCGCTCATCGCCGGCAGCGCGCCGGAGGCGAACTTGCCTTTGCAGGTGAGGGCATCGGACGAAATCAGGTCGCCGCGAATGCGCTCGACGGCCACCGCGCGGGGCCCGGCGAGAATGCGCAGCGTGCCGAGCACGCCGTCCGCGCGCCAGACCGCGTCGTATTTGTCGCGCAAGTCGCCCTTGAGCTGTTCGGGGTGCTGAAATTCAAACGTGAAGTTCGCGCGGCGCAAGATGTCGGTCGCGATCTGGGTCGCTTCGGTGCGCGAGTCCGGCGTGGGGCCGAGGTTGGTGTTGGTCGCGGGCGGTGCGACCGGCTGGCGTTCCTGCCGGGTGGTGTCGTTGTCGCGATCGCGGTCGGGCATGCGCACGATGCGATCGTTTTCCTCGCTGGCGCGGAAGCTGCCGCTCGAGCCGCCATCGTTACGCTGTGGCACCTGCGTGTTGCGGCTCGGCGGCGGTGTCGGGGTGCGGATGTCGCTCCGCGAACCGGTATCGCGCTCGCTTTCGCGTGGACGGTTGTCGTTGCGCGGCTGCGTATTGCGGTCGTCGTCGCGCGGACGGTCGTTGTCGGCGTAGCCTTTATATTTGCGCGCGCAGTTCAGTATGTCGGACAGCATCGCATTGGTGTTGGAGAGGTTGAAGGTCACGTCGGGGTTGTCGTTGATGCTGACCACCATGCGCAGGCCGCGGCGGAACTGATTGAATAGCTCGACGCTATCCGGCAGCGTTGCCCGCACCAGACGATCGGTGACGGCGCGGCCGTTGACACGATGAACGCGGCCGCCGTCGATGCGGAACTCGACCTCGAAATTGCGGCCGCGCGTCAGGTTCCACCGCGGGCTGGAGAAGCCGATCGCCCATTCGAGCGACTCCGATACCGAGAACAACAGCGTCAGGCCGTTTCGGTAATTGCCCGAGGCGGCGCAATGCGAAAAGCGCTTGCTCTGATCGTTGGTGAAGACGCCGACCTGCCAGCCGCCCACATTGTAGCGGTTGATCTCGCGTGCGGAGGTGCCGGTTGTCGCGAAGAGCGCGACGGCGAGGGTGGCAGCCAAGAGGCGCATGACGATTTTCACTCTCCCAGTTTGCGGTGGCGGGATGATATGGCAGATCGGCTGTGATGCAACGTCCGAGGCCCTATCCCGCAAAATTGTGAAGATGCGCGGTTTTTTAAGCCTCAGCGCGCCCGCGTCAAGGCAAGCCAGACGCCGCCGCCGATCAGAAAGGCGCCGGATATCTTCGACAGGAACCGGATACGCGTCCGCGAAAGCATCGCGCCGGCACGGCCTGCGCTCACGGCGTAGATCGAATCGAAGATCGCCGCCGTCACCATCGCGGTAATGCCGAGGAGCAGCACCTGTTCGAGATAATCCCCGCGCGGGTCGATGAATTGCGGAAACAGCGCGCCGAACAGCACGATGATTTTCGGATTGCTCATCAGCACGACGAATCCCTGAAAGAAGAAGCCCGCGCGCGGCTTCGGCGCGGCCTCTTCGGAATCGAGCGCGCCGGTCGAGTGAAACAGCCTGATGCCAAGCCAGATCAGATAGGCGGCGCCGGCGAGCCGCAATACCTCGAACCACCAGCCGATCGCCTCGATCAGCGATGCGAGGCCGAGAATCACGATCCCGATCATCACGGCAAGGCCGAGCTGCGTGCCCGCGACATTGAGAAGCCCGGCGCGGGCGCCATAACGCAGGCTGTTGGCGACGATCACGGTTACGGTTGGCCCCGGCACCACGACGAGCACGACGCAGGCAGCGAGATAGGCCAGACAGGTTGAGCGACATTGGCGGAGCTCTCCTCGAACCGAGCTTCGCTTGCTCCGGCTTATTGTGCAACGCAGGGCAGCAGGAACCACCCGGCCGCTCACGCATTCGTTCCTTGCAATCGACGCCGTTTGTTTATTGGGTAGTTCCATGAAAAGCGCTTCGAGATATTTCGCGCTAGCCGCGGTCGCGACCGCCGCTATTGCGTTCGTGGGGCCCGCGGCGGCCCAGGGAAAGCAGCCGCCTTACGACGCCTGGTGCCGGGACGTTCAGATAGGCGTCAGCGGCGGATCGGTCATGGTGTGCCGTGCCTATACCTACGAGCAATGCGTCGCGTCCCGGACCAGCCATACCGAGAGCTGCTATCTCAACCCGCTTTATGATCCGCGCTTTGCCGACTGGCGCAGGCGCAATCCACAATATTGAGAAGGGGAGATCCCGATGAGAACGAAGCTATTCCTTGCGGCGATCACGGTGGCCGCCGTTTCCTATCCGCTCGCCGGTGCGCAGAGCGCACCCAGCGATAAATGGTGCCGCGATCAGGGTGTCGCGCGCGGATCGGTGCAAATCTGTTCGGCCTATACGTTTGCCCAATGCATGGCGTCCCGCACGAGCCATACCGAACGCTGCTATCTCAATCCGCTTTATGATCCGCGCTTTGCCGAGTGGCGCAAGCGTAACCCGCAATATTGACGGTTCGATTGCCGGGCGTCAGCGGCAGCCCGGCACTTCGTTCATCGCGGCTTCCGCGTCGTTGCGTTCGAAGAACTTGTTGTTGAGCAGCAGCACCGAGCTTTCCGAAACCGGATAATCGCTTTCGATCGCGCATTTGCGCGTCTGCTGGTTCTGCACGACGAAGTATTCCGCCGCGGCGTGTCCGGTCATGGCTGCCACAAGCGTGACGGCGAGTGCGAAGCGCATCTTGAACTCCTTCAGAAAGCGCCGGGCCGGCAAGAAAGGCAGCTCGGCAGTTGCCCTTGGCCTGAAAAAACGCTTTGAAGCGACGCGGGTTCCCGAAAGTGCATTCAAGGCGAAATCGTGCCGTTTCTGTTCGACGACGAATTCAAGGCGGTTGTCACCGCGCGTTGCCGGTCCTTCCGGCGGCAGGAACTGATCGCGGCGCAGCCGCTGAAGCAGGCAGCGGTCGCCATCATGATCGTGCCTGCCGGAGACGGTTCAGGCCGCGCCGCATTCATGCTGACCGAGCGTCCTTCCAGCATGCGCAACCACGCCGGACAATATGCCTTGCCCGGCGGACGCTGCGATGAAGGCGAGACTGTTCAGCAGGCAGCGCTTCGCGAAATCGAAGAGGAGATCGGGCTTCGCGTACCCGAGCGCGAGGTGCTGGGGACGCTGGACGATTTCGTTTCGCGTTCCGGTTATCTCATTACGCCGATCGTAGTCTGGGCTCCGCACAGCGAGGCGCTCACCCTCAATCCCGAGGAAGTCGCCTGCGCGCACCGGATCGTGCTCGATGGCTTCGTCACCGAGGAGAGCGTCAGCTTCGTTTCGATCAGCGAAAGTCCGCGGCCGGTGATCCGTATCCGGCTGCTGGGCAGCCATCTTCACGCGCCGACGGCGGCCATCCTGTTTCAGTTCTGCGAATTGTTGCAGGGCAGGATCGCGCGCGTTTCGGAGTACGAGCAGCCGCTCTTTGCCTGGCGCTAGTTGCTTGGCGCTAGGCGCTCGACGGGCTCATTGGCGCAATGTAAAAGCGCTTCACATGAGTTGGAAACCTGGCGGCCGCGGTTCGCGCGGCTATCATCACGGCGACCTGCGCGAAGACCTCGTGCGCGCGGCGCTCGAACTGATCAAGGAGAAGGGGCCGGGCGGCTTCACCTTCGCCGATGCGGCGCGCTGGGCCGGCGTGTCGCCGGCGGCGCCCTATCGACACTTCCGCGACCGCGACCAGTTGCTGAGCGATGTTGCCAAGCGCGGTTTCAAGCTGTTCGGGGAGCATTTGCGCGACGCCTGGGGCGAGGGCAAGCCGAGCACCGGCGCGGCCTTCAAGCGCATCGGCGCGGCCTACCTGAATTTCGCGCGCAACGAACCGGCCTATTACGCGGCGATGTTCGAGAGCGGCGTTTCGATCGGCGACGATCCGGAATTGCGCGAGATCGCCGACCGCTCGTTCCAGCAATTGCGGGCGGCGGCGGAGGTGCTCGTCGCGAAAATGCCGGCGCAGGGCAGGCCGCCGGCGCTGATGGTGGCGCTCCATATCTGGTCGATGACCCACGGCATCGCCTCGCTGTTCGCCCGGGCGGATGCCGCGCGGCGGCCTTTGCCGATGAGTGCGGAGGATCTCCTGGAGGCACAAATGCTGATTTATCTCAAAGGCTTGGGCGTCGAAGTCTGATTGTGCCCGCGCGAATTTCTGCGCGCTGCCGTTGAAAACTTGTCCCGCGACGCCAGATTTTCTTCCGAAACAGCTTGACCCAGTCAATGTAAATGTTATTTACATTTACACACGCGGCCCGGCAAAGGGCCTGAAAACGGAGAGCGCCATGCCTATCGCGGCAAGAATCGATGAGTTCGGAAAGCTGGCCTGGGTCTTCCTCATGGTCGTCGGCTTTATCGTCTGGTGGCCGCTTGGTCTGGCCACGCTCGGTTTCATCATTTTCACCGGAAGATTTGGGAGCGGACCTATGGGCTGCAGAAGCTATGCCGACCGCGGCGAATACAAGATGCAGAAGCTGCAATGGAAGATGGATCGCATGCGCTCGCGCATGATGGGTGGACATCGCTACGACTTCGCGCCGTCTTCCGGCAACCGCGCCTTTGACGAGTATCGCTCAGAGACGCTGAAGCGGCTCGAAGACGAGCAGAAGGAGTTCAGGGAATTCCTCGACCGCCTGCGCTTCGCGAAGGACAAGACCGAGTTCGACCAGTTCATGGCCGAGCGTCGCAATCGCCCCGCCGACGAAGCGCCGAAAGGCGACCAGCGGCCGGAGTAAGTCTCCACGCTGCTTAAGAAACGAGAAGGCCGCCCGG
>JAEZFA010000189.1 GCA_023417665.1 Pseudomonadota bacterium
GACCTTGACGCCGCAGGTGCCATAGGTCGTGAACGCCGTGCCGGTGCCGTAGTCGACGTCGGCGCGGAGCGTATGCAGCGGCACGCGGCCTTCGCGATACCATTCCATGCGCGCGATTTCGTTGCCGCCGAGACGGATCGCCGACTGCACTGCGCGCTTCATCGCGCGGCGGAACGCAACGCGGCGCTCGAGCTGCTGCGCGATGGAATCGGCCACCAGATGCGCGTCGATTTCCGGCTTACGGATTTCGAGGATGTTGATGATGACTTCGGAGTCGGTCATCTTCGAAATCTGCTTGCGCAGCTTGTCGATGTCCGCACCCTTCTTGCCGATGACGACGCCCGGACGACCCGAGTGAATCGTGACGCGGCACTTCTTGTGCGGGCGCTCGATCACGATGCGCGCGACCGCAGCCTGCTTCAGCTGCTTCATCAGGAAGTCGCGGATCTTGATGTCTTCGTGCAGGAGCTTGCCGTATTCGCCTTTGCGGGCGAACCAGCGCGAGTCCCAGGTGCGATTGATGCCGAGCCGCAGACCGGTCGGATTAACTTTCTGTCCCATCAGGCACTCGCTTCCGCTTTTGCTTTGGGTTTCGACTTCTTCTTCGGCGCTTCTTCTTCCTTCTCGCGCACCACGATCGTGATATTGGAGAACGGCTTCTCGATCGGCGACGAGCGGCCGCGGCCGCGCGAGGTGAAGCGGTGCATCACCAGCGACTTGCCGATATAGGCCTCCGACACGACGAGGCTGTCGACGTCGAGCTGGTGGTTGTTTTCCGCGTTCGCGATCGCGCTATCGAGGCACTTCTTGACGTCCTTCGCGATGCGCTTCTTCGAGAACTGCAGATCGGCGAGCGCAGCCTGCACCTTCTTGCCGCGGATCAGACCCGCGACGAGGTCGAGCTTGCGCGGGCTGACGCGCAGGTTGCGCGCGACGGCCTTCGCCTCGTTGTCCTTCAGGACTCGTTTTCTGGATGGCTTGCCCATGACTGATCCCGATTAGGCCCTCTTGGCCTTCTTGTCGGCCGCGGTGTGGCCGGTGAACGTGCGGGTCGGCGAGAACTCGCCGAACTTGTGGCCGACCATTTCTTCGGA
This sequence comes from Pseudomonadota bacterium, assembly GCA_023417665.1. GTDB lineage: Bacteria > Pseudomonadota > Alphaproteobacteria > Rhizobiales > Xanthobacteraceae. The sequence continues at coordinate 1,095 of JAEZFA010000189.1, forward strand.
GACGTAAACCGGCACATGCTTCTGGCCGTTGTAGACGCCGAAGGTGAGGCCCACGAACTGCGGCAGGATCGTGGAGCGACGGCTCCAGATCTTGATGACATCGTTGCGGCCGGACGCGCGCGCGGTCTCTGCCTTCTTCAGCAGATAGCCATCGACGAACGGACCTTTCCAGATTGAACGGGCCATCGGTTACGCCTTCTTCTTCCGCGCGTGGCGGTTCGCAATGATGAACTTGTTGGTGCGCTTATTCTTGCGCGTCTTCTTGCCCTTGGTCGGGAAGCCCCACGGCGAAACCGGGTGACGGCCGCCCGAGGTACGGCCTTCGCCGCCGCCGTGCGGGTGATCGACCGGGTTCATCGCAACACCGCGAACGCTGGGGCGCTTGCCCTTCCAGACGTTGCGGCCGGCCTTGCCGACCGACGTGTTCATGTGATCGGGGTTCGACACCGCGCCGACGGTCGCAAAGCAGCGGCCATGCACGAGGCGCTGCTCGCCCGAGTGCAGACGCAGGATGCAATAGCCCTGGTCGCGGCCGACGATCTGCGCGTAGGTGCCGGCGGAACGGGCGATCTGGCCGCCCTTCCCGATCTTCAGCTCGATATTGTGCACGATCGTGCCGACCGGCATGTTCTCGAGCGGCATCGCATTGCCCGGCTTCACGTCGACGTCTTCGCCGGCGACGAGCTTGTCGCCTGCGTTCACGCGCTGCGGCGCCAGGATATAGGCGAGCGTGCCGTCATCGTACTTCAGAAGCGCGATATAGGCGGTGCGGTTCGGATCGTACTCGATCCGCTCGACGGTACCGACGACGTCGCGCACCGAGCGCTTGAAATCGACATTGCGCAGCGAACGCTTGTGACCGCCGCCACGAAAGCGGACGGTGACACGGCCGTTGTTGTTGCGCGCACCCGTGCTGGACTTGCCGACGGTGAGGCTCTTTTCCGGCTTGCCCTTGTGGAGGCCGGTGCGGTCGACGCTGATGTACTGCCGGAGACCGGGAGTAATGGGTCGATATGTTCTGAGTGCCATATTCGTTTACCTCAGAGGCCCGTCGTGATGTCGATCGTCTGGCCTTCGGCCAGCGTCACGATCGCTTTTTTCACGTCGCCCTGCTTGCCGCGACGGCCGCGGAACACCTTGTTCTTGCCCTTGCGGGTCAGCGTGTTCACGCGCGTCACCTTCACCTCGAAAAGCTTTTCGACGGCGTTCTTGATTTCTACCTTGGTCGCGTCGTTGCGGACCTTGAACACGACTTTGTTCTTCTCCGACGCGGCGGTGGCCTTTTCGGTCACGACCGGCGAGAGGATCACGTCGTAATGGCGCGGCTCTGTGCTCATTTGAATCGCGCCTCCAGTGCGTCGAGCGCCGCCTTGGTCAGAACCAGCTTCTGACGGCGCATGATGTCGTAAACATTGATGCCCTGAA
>JAEZFA010000304.1 GCA_023417665.1 Pseudomonadota bacterium
GGATGAAATCGCGTGAAACCCTCATTCGCCTGAAACGCTTCCAGGTCGACGAAAAGCGTCGCCAGGTCGCCCAGATCGAGGCGATGGTTGCAGAATTCGAACGCATGGCCACCGACCTCGAACGTGAGATCACGATCGAGCAGGACCGTGCCGGCATCAATGACCCCGGGCACTTCGCTTATCCGACCTATGCCAAGGCCGCGATCCAGCGCCGGGACAATCTCAAGCGCTCCGCCGCCGAGTTGCAGGGCCAGCTTGAGGAAGCCCGGGCACAGCTCGCGGACGCATTCGAGGAACTGAAGAAAGTCGAGATCCTCGAGGAGCGCGATGCGGTCCGTGGCCGCGGCGTCGAAGCCGCCCGCGAGCAGGCCGAACTCGACCGCATCGGCGCGCAGCGCATCCGCGTCTGAGTTTGCGATCCAAGAGATAGGGCCGCCGCAGTGTCACGCTACGGCGGCCGTCTCTTTTTCCGTTGCTCTGTTTGCGCGAGGGGCCGCGCTACACGCTTCCCACGTTTTTCAGCCGCACGCGCGGATGAATTTCGGCCTGCGACATGACCGCGGTCTGCGGACGGAAGCGATCCACGATCTGGCGCACGAAGGGGCGGGCGGCGGCGGAGGTCAGCAGCACAGGCGCTTCGTTCTGGCGCGCGGCCTGCTCGAAGCGTTCGCGAACCTCGTTGACGAATTCCGACAGTTTCGAGGGCTGCATCGCGAGCGATTTCTCCTCGCCGTTGCCGATGATCGACTCGGCAAAGTTCTGTTCCCACTTCGGCGAGAGTGAGACGAGCGGGAGATAGCCGTTCCCGGAAGTATGCTGCGCGCAGATCTGCCGCGAGAGGCGCACGCGGACCTGCTCGACGATCTGGGGCGCACTGCGCGAATGCGGCACGGCTTCGGCGATGCCCTCGAGGATGGTGCCGAGATCGCGGATCGAGATGCGCTCGGAAAGCAGAAGCTGCAGCACGCGCTGGATGCCGGACGTCGTGATCTGCGACGGCACGATGTCTTTGAGCAATTCGGCCTGTTCTTTCGGAAGCTCCTTCAGGAGCTTCTGCACTTCCGCGTAGGAGAGCAGGTCCGCCATGTTGGCTTTCAGCACCTCGGCAAGATGCGTGGACATGACGGTCGCGGCATCGACCACGGTATAGCCGCGCAGGCTCGCTTCCTCGCGGAGCGACTCGTCGACCCACGTCGCCGGCAGGCCGAAGGTGGGCTCGGTAGTGTGGTGGCCGGCGAGATTCACCTGGCCGCCCGCCGGATCCATGACCATGTGGCTGCCCGGGTAGACGCGGCCCGAGCCGGCATCCACTTCCTTGAGCTTGATGGTGTACGCGTTCGATTCCATCTGCACGTTGTCGAGGAGGCGCACCGACGGCATCACGAAGCCCATTTCGCTTGCGATCTGGCGGCGCAGCGCCTTGATCTGCTCGGTCAGGCGATCGGTGCCGTCCGGCGCATTCACGAGCGGCAGCAGCGCATAGCCGATCTCGATCTTGAGATCGTCGATCCGGAGCGCATTCGAGATCGGCTCTTCTTGCGGCAGCGAGGGTTCCTTGGTCACAACCCTTGCCGCGTCGGCGATGGCCTGCGCCTTCTTTCTTCGGGTGGCAACGAAAGCGATAGTCCCGGCACCGGCGCCGAGCGCCAGAAACGGCAGCATCGGCACGCCCGGCAGCAGCGAAAGCACGATCATGACGCCCGACGACATGCCGAGCGCCTTCGGGTAGTTCGAAAGCTGCTTCATCAGTGCCTTGTCGGCAGCACCCGAGACGCCGGCCTTGGAGACGAGGAGGCCCGCCGCGGTGGAGACGATCAGCGCGGGAATTTGCGTGACGAGGCCGTCACCGACCGTCAGCAGCGTATAGACCTGACCGGCCTTGCCGAAGGTCAGGCCCTGCTGCGCCATGCCGATGATGATGCCGCCGATGATGTTGATGAAAACGATCAGCAGGCCCGCGATCGCGTCGCCGCGCACGAACTTCGAGGCGCCGTCCATCGCGCCGTAGAAGGAGCTTTCGTCCTCGAGGTCCTTGCGGCGCTTGCGGGCGGTATCCTCGTCGATCAGGCCGGCGGAAAGATCGGCGTCGATCGCCATCTGCTTGCCCGGCATGGCGTCGAGGGTGAAGCGGGCGGCGACTTCCGCGATGCGGCCCGAGCCCTTGGTGATGACCACGAAGTTCACGATCACGAGGATCGAGAACACGATGATGCCGATCACGAAATTGCCGCCCATCACGAAGTTGCCGAAGGCCTCGATGACGTGACCGGCGGCCGAGGTACCCTGATGGCCATGGGTGAGAATCAGGCGGGTCGAGGCGAGGTTCAGCGCCAGCCGGAACATGGTCGCGATCAGGAGCACGGTCGGGAAGGCTGAAAATTCCAGCGGGCCCTGAATGAAAAGGGCGGTCATCAGAATCAGCACCGAGAGGATGATCGAGACCGCGAGCAGGAGGTCGAGCACCATGGGCGGCAGCGGCATGATCAGCACGACCAGGATGCCGAGGACCGCGACCGCCAGCATGAGGTCGCCCCGGCGCAGCATGGCGCCGAGCTCGCCCATGGTGGGCATTTTGGGCTTGTAACTGACGACGGCCGAATCGGACATGAACTGCTTCCCGCGCCGCTATCCGGGCGCGCTCCCCCGGCAAAAATTGCCTGCCTTATGGTTAGCGAAGGGTTAACGCCGGTTAGTTCCCGGCCTCATTCTGAGGAGGCGGGCGGGAGCCCCCGTCTTGAAGGACGGATCTGCCCCCGCTGCATGGTTCGAGACGCGAGCCTTGCGGCTCGCTCCCCGCCATGAGGCGCAGCGCCGAAGGCGGTCGCTAACGGTAAGTTCAATTCCGGGCCGTTGGCTGTCGTGCAAGTTCTACGAGTTCCTTGGACGAACTACGGAACCTCGGCCATGTCTCGCATACGCGCACTTCGCTGCGTTATCGCTCTCATCGTCACGATCGCTGCCGCCGCGTCGGCAGAGGCCCACAGCCCGTATTTTACCCGAACAGTGACCGCGGTTCTGCCGGGCGGAGAGAAACTCGAACTTCGGCTGCTTCACGGAGACGGTATTTTTGTTGCCGATCCGATCTGGATCGTTGCCGTCGATGAAAACGGGAAGCTGCGAGCGCACAGCTTCGATTCGATGCAGATGCATTTCTTTCTCGACATGTCGGGGAACTGGAATGGCTATGACTTTACCCGCAACGTCGTATTGACCCTCGACCCCGCCTCGATGATCGATGGCGGTCTTTTTCCCAAGAACCGGGATGAATTGTTGAATCACAACGAGCCGTTCTGGAAAGAAAATCGAGGTTTTGTCGCGCGCCCGGCAACAGCATTCGAAACGCTCAACGCTTCGGTGCAATACGTTTTCCACTATCGAACCAGTGCAGGATTCTTTTTCCTGTACGGGGTTGCGCTTGGTGCTCTGTTTTTATGGTCCCGCATATTGAGCACACGGAGGCCTGCCGTCCGGGTAGCGGCCATACTCATCAATTCCGTTCTTGTTGCCGTATGGAGTTTGCCGGCACTTTACGTCGTGCTGGCCGGGGACCAGCCATTGGCGATTGCGATCTTGGTCACCGCCGCTGGCGTCCTGATGATCGGGGCCCTCGGAACAATGGCGGGAAGGGGTCGACCCACATTGGCATAAAAAAGGCCGGACATCCTGTCCGGCCTTTCTCATTGGCTAGGGGTCGTCAGTCAGTAAATCATCATGCCGCACCCGCGGCGACGCCGGAGGCCGGTGCGGGGATCGCGAGGCCTTCGGCGGAATATTCGTTGAGCTTGTTCCTGAGCGTTCTGATCGAGATGCCGAGCACGTTTGCGGCGTGCGTGCGGTTGCCGAGGCAGTGCTTCAGCGTCGAGAGAATCAATTCGCGCTCGACGTCGGCAACCGTGCGGCCGACGAGGGAAGCGGCAAGCTGATCGGAAACCTGTTGCGCATGCGCGACCGGGCCGCTCGGCGCGCTGGCCAGCGAGGTGCCGTCGGGCAGCCGGATCGCATCGACGCCGATCTCGTCGCCGGTGGCGAGCAGCACCGCGCGGTGAATGGTGTTCTCCATCTCGCGCACGTTGCCGGGCCAGCGGTTGCGCAGGAGTTCGCGCTTGGCTTCCTGCGAGAGCGGCTTCACGGCGACGCCGTTCACGTCCGCATAGTGGCGGATGAAGTGATCGGCGAGTTCGAGCACGTCCTGCGGGCGTTCGCGCAGCGGCGGGATCTGCAGGTTCACGACGTTGAGCCGGTAGAGCAGGTCCTCGCGGAAACGGCCGGCGCGGACTTCTTCCGCCAGATTTCGGTTCGAGGTGGCGACGATGCGGATGTCGACCGGCACGGGCCGGGTGCCGCCGACGCGGTCGATCACGCGCTCCTGAATGGCGCGCAGGAGCTTGGCCTGTAGCCGCACGTCCATTTCCGAGATTTCGTCGAGCAGAAGCGTGCCGCCGGTCGCTTCCTCGAACTTGCCGATGCGCCGCGCGATCGCGCCGGTGAAGGCGCCCTTCTCGTGGCCGAAGAGTTCGGATTCCAGCAGGTTCTCGGGGATCGCCGCGCAGTTCACGGAGACGAAAACCTTGTTTGCGCGCGCGCTTTTCACATGCACGAAGCGGGCGAGCATTTCCTTGCCGGTGCCGCTTTCGCCGGTGATCAGGATCGAGGCTTCGGAGCCTGCGACCTGTGCGGCAAGGCGCACGACGCGCGCCATGGCCTCGTCGCGGAATACGAAATCGCGCCCGTCGTCGGCGACCGCGGCAAGGACCGCGGCAATCAGTTCCGGATCGGGCGGCAGCGGGATGTATTCTTTTGCGCCGGCATGGATTGCGTTGACCGCGGCGCGGGCGTCGGTCTCGACGCCGCAGGCGACCACCGGGGCGTGCATGCGTTCGTCGGCGATCTTGGTGACCAGCTCGCGGATGTCGAGGGTCACGTCGGCCATGATCAGGTCGGCACCTCGGGCACGCAGCACGCGCAAGCCCTGTTCGGTATCGACCGCATGGGTGACGGAAGCACCGCGGTCGATCGCGATCTTGGTCGCCGCCGAAAGCTGGCCTTTAAGGGTGCCGATGATGAGTAGGCGCATCTGCTTGCTCCGTCCGCCGGCCGTCAGGTCCGGTCGGCTTTGATGATTTCCGTCATGGTCACGCCGAGGCGGTCTTCGACCAGCACGACTTCGCCGCGTGCGACCAGGCGATTGTTCACGAAGATGTCGATGGCTTCACCGACCTTGCGGTCGAGTTCGAGCATGGTGCCCGGCGCCAGTTTCAGAAGATCGCCGACATCCATGCGCGTGCGGCCGAGCACGGCCGAGACATGCACCGGCACGTCGAACAGCGCTTCGAGGTCGCCCGCGGTCTTGGTCTGATGCTCGGCCTCCGGCGCGGTCGGGGCTGCATCCGGATTGACCAGATCGAGATCGGCGGAGCCGAGATCGGGCAGCGGCGGCTTGTCGCTCATGGTTGCTTCTCCGGCACTTTGGGCGCGTCGCTCGACACGCCGAGATAATTTTCAATGGCCTGCGCGATCCGCGCCTCGATCGCCTGCATGTCGTGGGAGACGCCGCCGTCGGCCCATTCGATCAGGCAGTTGCCGCCTTTGATCGCGGGATCGGGCAGCACGACGAGGCGGCTTGCGAAGCCGCGCTCCTCGGAAAGTTTTTTCAGCCGCGCGCCGGCGCTTTCGGCCATGTCGGGCGCGACGCGGACCGCGACATGCGGCGCGGAGCGGACATGGGCGAGCACGTCGAGCACCAGCGCCTCGATTTCCGCGAGCGGCTGGCGCGCGATCAGGGCCGGGGCAAGCTGGCGGGCAATCGCCGAGGCGACGTCGATCGCCTCGCGCTCGAGCCGGGTCTCGACGGCGGCGAGCCTTCCGATCACGAGCTTCATGTCGGTCGCGATGCGTTCGAGCTGCGCGGAGGCGCGCTGCTCGCCTTCCTGCTTGGCGGCCTCGAACCCTTGCCGGAAGGCGATCTTCTCGGCGTCGGCGATGGCCGCGCGGGCATTGCCGGAGAGGTCGCCGAAGCGGCTGCCGGTGCCGAACTCGACATCGAAGAGATATTTCGCGGGGGTTTTGGCGCTGGTTGCGGTCATCAGTACACCAGTTCGTCTTCGGAGTTCGCGCCCTTGACCATGACGATCTCGCCCTTGTCGGCGAGATCTTTCGCGGTCGTGATCAGGAGCGCCTGGGCCTCGTCGACTTCCTTCAGCCGGACCGGGCCCATGTTCTGGAGGTCATCCAGCATGAGCTTGGCGGCGCGCTGCGACATGTTCTTCAGGAAATATTCGCGCACGGCCTCGGACGCGCCCTTGAGCGCGATGGTGAGCTTGCCCTTGTCCACTTTGCGCAGAATGGTCTGGATCGCGCCGGAATCGAGCTTCACCAGATCGTCGAAGGTGAACATCAGCGTCTTGATGCGCTCGGCGGATTCCTTCTCCGTGTTTTCCATGGCGGTGAAGAAGCGCGTCTCGGTCTGGCGGTCGAAATAGTTGAAGATTTCCGCGATCGGCGCGTAGGGGTCGCGCTTGGAAGTCTGCGAGAGCGTCGACATGAACTCGGTGCGCAGCGTCTGCTCGACGCGCTCGAGCACGTCCTTCTGCACCGAATCCATCTTGATCAGGCGGTTGATGACGTCGAGCGCCAGCGTTTCCGGCAGCACCGAGAGCACGCGCGCGGCCTGCTCGGAACGGATCTTCGAAAGCACCACCGCGATGGTCTGCGGGTATTCGTTCTTCAGGAAGTTCGCGAGCACGTCTTCCTGCACGTTAGAGAGTTTCTCCCACATGTTGCGGCCGGCAGGCCCGCGGATTTCTTCCATGATGGCGCTGACGCGCTCGGCGGGCAGAAACTGGTTCAGGAGCCGCTCGGTCGCGGAGGTGTTGCCGAGCAGGCCGCCATGTCCGGAAAGCTGGCCCACGAAATCGACCAGCAGCGTGTCCACCACGTTGGAGTCGATCGAGCCGAGCCGGGCGATGGCGACCGAAAGCTCGCGCACTTCGTCTTCGTCGAGCAGCTTCCAGACGTGTTCGCCATGCTCCTCGCCGAGCGAGAGCAACAGAATCGCCGCGCGCTCGACGCCGGTCAGGCGGCGGCCGTTGTGAAGCGGCGCCGGCGTCTTGCCGGGCTTCGTTGCTGCGATGGCGGCGGGAGCGTTCATGGCCTGGTCATGCCTGCCGTTCGTTCATCCACTGGCGCAGCACCGAGACGGTTTCCTGCGGATTGTTCTGCACGAGCTCGCCGACCTTCTGCATCGACTTCTGGTGTGCCTCGCCGAGAATCTGCGCCGACTCGATGAGTCGCGCGGCAGGATGGTCGGAGTTGCGCGGCAGGTTCGGCTGCGCGCCGGCGTTCGCGCCGTTGCCCGGCGCAATCGAGGGCGATTGCATGGCGTCGGTCTGACCGGGCGCGGCGAGCGCCGGAATGCCGGCGGGATTGGGGGCGGCGAGCGCTGCGGTGCGTTCCTCCGGCGTCACCACGCGGCGGACCAGCGGCCGGATGACGAAGAGCAGGACCAGCAAGCCGAGAATCAGCATCACGCCGATCTCGACCGAGCGCATGATGTCGTCGGTGGTGAAACGCAGCTTGGAGAGGAAGCCGGTGTCCGCGGTGGTTTCGGGCACGACCGCGGGTTCGGCAAAGCGCAGGTTCACGACCTCGACCACGTCGCCGCGCTTTTCATTGAAGCCGATCGCGGAACGCACGAGCGCGGTGATGCGTTGCAGTTCTTCGGGCGTGCGCGGCGCGTAGGCGACTTCGTTGTTATTGCCCTTGGTGTAATTGCCGTCGACCAGCACCGCGACGGAAATGCGCTTCACGCGGCCGGGCTCCTGCGTTTCGGTGCGGGTCGTGCGCGTGATCTCGTAGTTCACGACCTCTTCGGTCTTGCGGGCGTTGTCGCGCGGTTGCTGGGGCTGTTGCGGGTTCTGGGTGCGCTGGTTGCCGGGAATTTCGTTGGCGACGGTCACGCCGTCATTGTTCGTCGTGCTGGCCGTGGTCGACTGTTCCTCGCGGGTCTGCGTCGAGCGCACCACGCGGCTTTCGGGGTCGAACATGTCCTGCGTCTGTTGCACGCGGGTATAGTCGAGCTCGGCGGAAACCGTGACGCGGGCGCGATTGGCGCCGACCACGCTCGTCACGATCGCGTCGATCTGCTCTTTCAGCTTGCGCTCGTAAGCGGAGTTGCGCTCCTCGATGCCGGTGAGGCCGCTGGTCGCGTCGCCGGAGCCGTCGGCGAGCAGCGTGCCGCGCTCGTCGACCACGGAGATGCGCTCGGTCTTCAGGCCGCGCACCGCAGAGGCGACGAGGTGACGGATGGCGCGGACCTGCGACATTTCCAGCGAGCCGCGAACCTGCAGCACGATGGAAGCCGAAGGCTCCTGCCGGTCGCGCGTGAAAAGCTGCCGCTCGGGAATCACGAGATGCACGCGGGCCGCCGCGATGCGGTCGATCGAGCGGATGGTGCGGGCGAGTTCGCCTTCCAGCGCGCGGACGTGATTGACGTTCTGGACGAAGGACGTGGTGCCGAGCGTGTCGGTGCGGTCGAAGATTTCGTAGCCCACCGAACCGCCGCGGGGCAGGCCGGTTTCCGCAAGCCGCATGCGGGTGCGGGCCACCTTGTCCTTCGGGATCATGATGGTCGCGCCGTCGTTGCGGATTTCGTAGGGGATGGTCTGTGTCTCGAGCTCGCGCACGATGCGCGCGGAATCGTCGAGCGTCAGTTCCGTGAACAGCGGGGCCATGACCGGCGCGGTGTAGCGGCCGATCACGAAGATGAAGAAGAACACGAGGGCTGCGGCAACGGCGCCCATGGCGGCAAGCCTTGCGGCGCCCAGGGTGCGGACGAACTCGGTAATGCCGTTCACGGAACTCTCCCCAGCCACCCCCGGAGGCGGGGGTCACTAGGCAGAAATTTCCCTGTTCATGGTTTCCAAATGGTTAACGCGTTCTGATCTCTTCGTTTTTGGTGGCAAAAGCCGCGATAATCGGTAATTAGGTAGTGATGATGCGGTCGAGACCCGGGTAAAAGGTAGATAGGTAATTTGATACCTATTGCGCCTGGAATCCGGCGCTTGATCTGCCGCAAGGCGAGGGGCGCGACGTTGTGGCCCTTCCTTGTTATGCTTCTAAATACGAATGTAGGGTCCCGGTCCCTGGAATCGCGAAAGCGCGGAATCTTGAAGTCGTCCGAATACACTCAGTTGTTTGAGAAGGCGCTGGCCGGGCTGCATGCCGAGCGGCGCTATCGTGTCTTTACTCCGCTTGCGCGCGACAATGCCCGCTTCCCCCGCGCGATCTGGCACCGGCCGGACGGCGAGCGCGAAATCGTGGTCTGGTGTTCGAACGACTATCTCGGCATGGGCCGCCATCCCAAAGTCATCGACGCGATGAAGCAGGCCGCCGAGCAATGTGGCACCGGCGCGGGCGGCACGCGCAACATCGCCGGCAACAGCCAGCATATCGTCGAGCTCGAAAACGAACTCGCGGATCTGCACCAGAAGGAAGCGGCGCTCGTCTTCACCTCCGGCTATGTCTCGAACGAGACCGGCATTTCCACCATCGCGAAACTGCTGCCGAACTGCCTCATTCTTTCCGACGCGCTCAACCACAATTCGATGATCGAAGGCGTGCGCCAGTCCGGCGCGCAGAAGATGATCTTCCGCCACAACGATCTCGCGCATCTCGAAGAACTCCTGAAAGGCGCCGGCGACCGGCCGAAGCTGATCGTGTTCGAGAGCATCTATTCGATGGACGGCGACGTCGCGCCGATCGGCGCGATCTGCGATCTCGCCGAGAAATACGGCGCGATGACCTATCTCGACGAAGTGCATGCCGTCGGCATGTATGGGCCGCGCGGCGCGGGTGTCGCCGAACGCGACGGTGTGATGGCGCGCGTCGATGTGATCGAAGGCACGCTCGGCAAGGCGTTCGGCGTGGTCGGCGGATACATCGCCGGCAAGCAGGCGGTTTGCGACGCGGTCCGTTCCTTCGCGCCCGGCTTCATTTTCACGACGGCGTTGCCGCCTGCGGTGGCGGCGGCGGCGACCGCTTCGATCCGGCACCTGAAAACTTCGCAGACCGAACGCATCGGTCATCGCGCGCAGGTGGCACGCGCCAAATCCGAAATGTTCAAGGCCGGCCTGCCGGTCATGGCCGGCAATACGCATATCATTCCGCTGATGGTGGGAGATGCCGCACTCTGCAAGGCGGCGAGCGACATGCTCCTGCATGATCACGGCATCTATATTCAGCCGATCAATTATCCCACCGTGCCGCGCGGTGCAGAGCGCCTGCGCGTGACGCCGTCGCCGTTCCATGACGACAAGCTGATCGCCGAACTCGTCGATGCGCTCGTCGATGTCTGGAACAAGCTCGGGCTGACCTTCGCCCGCACGCCGCAGGCGGCGGAGTAGGTTCTCTTTCCTCTTTTAATTTGTTCGTCATGGCCGGGTTCGTCCCGGCCATCCACGCCTTTTTGCTGCATGGACGCGCCGCTAGATATGGATCCTCGGCATTTCTCTTGAATAGGTAAGCCGGCTAAAGCCGGCTTGAGGCCGGGCATGACGCGCTAGGTTTTTTTCGCCTTGCCCACACCGAGATAGCTCTCCAGCACTTCCGGCTGCCCGCGCAACTCGCTGCTCGGGGCTTCATGCACGATCACGCCGCGTTCCAGAATCGCTGCGTGGTCGGTGACGCCGAGGATTTTCTGCGCGTTCTGTTCCACCAGGATCGCGGAGAGCTTTTCTTCGGCGATGATGCGGCGGAACGCGGCGAGCAGTTCGTCGATGATGATGGGTGCCAACCCCTCGAGCGGCTCGTCGAGCAGCAGGAGTTTGGGGTTCAGCACCAGCGCGCGGGCGACCGCAAGCATCTGCTGTTCGCCGCCAGAAAGCTGGTCGCCGAGATTGCCGCGCCGCTCGGCAAGCCGCGGAAACATCTGAAAGACGCGATCGACATTCCATTTTCCCGGTGTCGCGACCGCCGTGAGATTCTCCAGCACCGTCAGCGACTTGAAGATATTCCGCTCCTGCGGCACCCAGCCGATGCCGGCGAGTGCGCGCTGGTCCGGGCTGAGCGCGGTGATGTCGCGTCCGTCGAGCATGATGGTGCCGCCGAAACGGCGGGTGACGCCGACGATGGAATTGACCAGCGTGGTCTTGCCCATGCCGTTGCGGCCGAGCAGCGCAAACGATTGTCCCTGCGCGATCGAGAGCGACAGGTCCGGCAGCACGACGGCCTCGCCATAGCCCGCGCGCAGATGTTCGATGCGGAGAACCTCAGTCATCGGTTCGCTCGCCGAGATAGACCGCGCGCACGCGCGGATCGTTTTCGATTTCCTTCGGTTCGCCCTCGACGAAAAGCCTGCCCTCGACCAGCACCGAGATGCGGTCGGCGAAGCCGAACACGATGTCCATGTCGTGCTCGATCAGGAGCACGGTTACGTGTTTCGGAAGTGCCGCGACGGTTTCGAGAATTTCGTGACGCTCGGTTTCCGGCACGCCTGCCGCGGGCTCGTCGAGCAGCAACACTTTCGGCCTGCCGGCGATTGCGAGCGCAATTTCGAGCTGACGCTGCTTGCCGTAGGGCAGGGAAGAGGTTGGTTCGTTCAGCACGTCGGAAAGGCCGAACTGGGAAGCGGTCGCGACCGCCTCCTCGACGACGGCGCCGTCGCTTCCGAAGCCGCGCCAGAACCGCGTGCCGAGATTCTCGCGCTCGCCGATCACGAGCGCGATGGATTCCAGCGGCGAAAGATCGCCGAACAGCTGATTGATCTGGAAGGTGCGGGAGATGCCGCGCGCCACGCGCTGGTGCGGCTTCAGCGCGGTGATGTCCTCGCCGCCGAGCTTCACCTGACCGCGGCTCGGCCGCAGCACGCCGGTCAGCAAATTGATGAGCGTCGTCTTGCCCGCACCGTTCGGGCCGATCAGCGCGTGGCGTGCACCTTCACGCACGCGCAGGTTCACGTCGTTGGTCGGCACGATGCCGCCGAAGCGCTTTTCCAGATGCACGGTTTCGAGCGCGTTCACGGCTGCGTTCGCTTCTTTGCAAGGACGCCGGAGAGGCGCTCGACGATGCTGAAAATTCCGCGGTCGCGCGCGAACAGGGCGATCACCACGAGCGCGAAGCCGATCCAGAACTCCCAGTATTGCGGCGTCACGTTGCCGATGAATTTCTGCGCGACCAGAAACAGCGCGCTGCCGACGATGCCGCCGTAAAGATAGCCGGTGCCGCCGATGATGAGCATCAGCAGCACGTCGGCGGAGCGCTGGAAATCGATATAAGTGAGCGAGACGACCGGCGTGGTCTGCGCGAGCAGCGCGCCGGCGATGCCGGCATAGGCTGCTGCTACGCCGTAGACCGCGATCAGCCGCAGATTGTTCGGGATGCCGATCGAGGATGTGCGCAACGGATTGGCCTTGATCGCGCGCAGCGACATGCCGAAGTGCGAATGCACGATGCGTCTTGCCACCACGAAAAGCACGAACAGAACGGCAAGCACATAGCCATAGGCGTTCAGCGGACGGAACGAGATCGGCAGGAGCCCCAGCACCGGATCGACCGGCATGCCGGTGAGGCCGTCGGCGCCGCCGGTGAGCCAGGACATCTGGTTCGCGATCTCGTACATCACGAGCGCGATGCCGAGCGTCACCATCAGTCGCGTCAGGTCGGAGCCGCGCAGCACGAGCAGGCTCGTGACCAGGCCGAGGAGGCCGGATGCAATTGCCGCGACGATCAGGCCCGTCACCGGCTCGCCGGTAAAGTTGATCGCAAAAAGGGCCGCGACATAGGCGCCGAAGCCGAAATAGGCGGCATGCCCCAGCGAGACGATGCCGGCATAGCCGAGCAGGAGATCGAGCGAGAGCGCGAACAAGGACCAGATCGCAATCTGGGTCAGGAGCGAGTGCTGGCTCGGCAGCAGAAACACCGAAGCCGCGGCCGCGATCCAGAAGACATATTCAAGCCAGTGCCAGCTGCGCTTTTTCGCGAGCGCGGCGGAGGCTTGCTGCGGGATGCTGCTCATGCGGCCCCCGCGCTATTTCGATTGCCCGCGCGCGAACAGGCCCTGCGGGCGCAGCACGAGCACGACGATCATGATGGTGTAGATGACGAAGCCGCCGTAGCGCGGTGCGTAATATTTTCCGGCGACGTCGCCGATGCCGAGCAGGATCGAGGCAAGAAACGGCCCGGTGATGCTCGAGGTGCCGCCAACGGAAACCACGATCAGGAAGTAGATCATGAATTTCAGCGGGAAGTGCGGCTCGAGCGAGAGGATTTCCGCGCCGAGCGCGCCGCCCAGTCCTGCCAGTCCGCAGCCCGCCGCGAAGGTGAGGGCGAATACCCGGTTCACGTTGATGCCGAGGCCACGCGCCACGCGCTGGTCGTCGACCGCCGCGCGCAGCCGGCTGCCGAAGCGGGTATAGCCGAGGATCAGTTGCAGCACGATCACGATCAGCGCGCAGATCAGGATGATG
>JAEZFA010000193.1 GCA_023417665.1 Pseudomonadota bacterium
CCGTCGCCGCGGCGCGACGGCGTGCCGACCGCAATGAATACGACTTCGGCCTGCGCCAGTCCTTCGTCGATCCGCGTGGTGAAGGAAAGCCGGCCGTCTTTGACGTTGCGCGCGACGATCTCGTCGAGGCCGGGCTCGAAAATCGGTATGCGGCCGTTTCGCAATGCCTCGACCTTCGCTGCGTCGGTATCGACACAGACGACATGATGTCCGAAGTCCGAAAAGCAGGCGCCCGAAACCAGGCCGACGTACCCGGCCCCGATCATCGTGATGTGCATCGATCAAGTCCTCGTCCGGCCGCAGCTTTTGCCCGAGGATCGCAGCCGCGGCAAGCGCGGCGGGGTTCAGGCTGCGACGGAACTTGCGGGCAGCTTTCGCTCCCATGCAAGTGCATGACGCACGATGGTTTCGAGATTGTCGTGTTTCGGCTTCCAGCCGAGCGTTTGCCGGATGCGGTCGGCACGGGCGACGATCGAAGCCGGATCGCCGGGGCGGGCCGGCGCAATCGTGACCGGAAAGTCGACGCCCGAGACGCGCTTCACGGTTTCCACGACATCGAGCACCGAATAGCCGGCGCCATAACCGCAGTTCATCACTTCGCTCCCGCCGCCGCGCCGCAGATAGTCGAGCGCATCGAGATGCGCGCTGACCAGATCGCTGACGTGGATGTAGTCGCGGATGCAGGTGCCGTCCCTGGTCGGGTAATCCGTGCCGAAGACCTGCATGCCTGTGCGCTTGCCGGTCGCCGCTTCGCAGGCGACTTTGATGAGATGCGTGGCCCGCGGCGTGGACTGTCCGGTGCGTCCCAGCGGGTCGGCGCCGGCGACATTGAAATGGCGCAGCGCGACATATTTCAGCCCGTAGGCTGCCGCGCTGTCGCGGAGCATCCATTCGGACATGAGCTTGGACGCGCCATAGGGCGACACCGGCACGGCCGGCGTATCTTCGCTCACGGGCTCCTGCGAGACATCGCCATAGACCGCGGCGGTCGAGGAGAACACGAAATGCGGAACATGCGCGGCGGTCACCGCGGCGAGCAGGGCGCGGGTCTTCGCGGTATTGGCGAGATAATAATCGAGCGGATCGGCGACCGAATCCGGCACCACGACCTTCGCTGCGAAGTGAACGACGGCGCGGATCTCGTGCTCGGCGACCAGCCGCATGACGATCAGCGGATCGGAGACGTCGCCCCGCACGAAACGCGCACGCGCATCGACATTGGCGCGGACCCCGGTCGAGAGATCGTCGAGCACGACGACTTCTTCGCCTGCGTCGCAGAGCGCGAGTACCATATGGCTGCCGATATAACCGGCGCCGCCCGTGACCAGAATCGCCATCGCCGTCCCGCTTTGCCTTTTTTCTTTGACAGACGGATAACAGGCGCGGGTTTAGGGGTCGTGAAGCGGCAGGGTTGATTTTCGGGTAACACGGCAAGGATTACGTTGGATTCACCATAAGCCCGCCGCGGCAGCCGGTAATTTCCAAGAACGGGACATGCAAGAAAAGAAAGACCAGCGGCCGATCCTGATCGTGCCTTATGTATGGATCGGAGACTTCGTCCGCTGCCATTCCGTCGTGCGCGTGTTGAAGGAGCGCTTTCCGGAGCGGCCTGTCGATATGCTGGCCTCGAAACTGACCGCGCCGCTGACCGCCTTCATGCCGGGCGTGCGCAAGGCGATTGCCTTCGATATCCCGCGCAAGAAAGCGGCGTTCTCGGAAAACCTGGCGCTCGCGAAGATTCTGCGCGCGGAAAATTACGGCTCCGCGCTGATCATGTCGCGCAAGTGGAAGGCGGCCTTCGCGCCGTGGCTTGCGGGAATTTCGGAGCGCACCGGCGTGTTCGGCGAGGCGCGCATTCCCTTGCTCAACGACATTCGCTGGGACGAGAAGACCCACAAGCGCATGATCGATCAATCCTGCGCGCTGGCTTTGCCGAAGGATGCGCCGCTGCCGAAAGAATGGCCGCTGCCACAACTCGCGGTTTCCGCAATGCAGGCCGATGACTGGCGCGGCCGCATGCAGGTCGAGAAGGGCACGCAAGCTGTTGCGCTGGCGCCGGGTTCGGTCGGCGAGGCGAAGCGCTGGCCGGTCGCTTACTACGCGGAAGCCGCGAGACAGCTTGCGCAAGGCGGTGTCGAAGTATGGGTCATCGGCGGCCCCGATGAAAAGCCGTTTGCCAAAGAGATCGTCGAACACGCGGGCGGGGGCGTTCGCGATTTCACTGGCGGCAAGCTCAGCGACGGCGTGATCGCGCTTTCGCTCGCGCGCGCGGTGGTCGCGAACGATTCAGGACTGCTGCACGTTTCGGCGGCGCTCGGTGTTCCGGCGATCGGCATGTTTGGTCCGACCGATCCGGCGAAGTGGGCGCCGATCAATCCGGTCGCGGATATCATCACGCATGAACCGCTGCTCGATTGCCAGTTCTGCATGCAGTATGTCTGTCCGTTACAGCATCACAACTGCATGCGCGAGGTGCCGGCGTCGCGCGTCGTGGAATCGGTGAGGCGGGCGATCGCGATGCCCCGCTTCGCAAGCGCCTAGCGCGGCAGAGCTTCGATTGCGGCAATCACCTCCGCCGCCGTCGGCATTTCCCCTGCGGTGCCGAGTGTCGTCATGGGACCGCGGCTGACCGGTCCGGAAAGGCCGGGCTTGGTCGCGATGAAAATTGCAACCAGCGGCACTTCGAGCGCCGCGGCGAGATGCAGGAGGCCGGTATCGACGCCGGCGACGAGCGTTGCGCCCGCGATCAGGCCGGCGACATCGCCGAGCGGCTGTTTTTCAGGAACGCGTGCATTCTTCAGCGCGGCTTTTATGCGTTCGCTACGGGCGCGTTCGCGCTCGTTGCCCCAGGGCAAAAGCGGCATGATGCCTTTGGCTTCGAGCGCCTTGCCGACTTCGATCCAGCGATCCTCCGGCCACTCTTTTCTTTCCTGCGCGGTGGCGTGGAAGAGAAGCGCATAAGGCGCGTCGGAAACCGGCGCGATGCGCTTGCGGTCGATGCCGTAGTCGGGGCCGCCTTCGACTTGATATCCGAGGGCGGCTGCGGTCAGCGCGCGGTTGCGGTCGACCGCGTGAAGTTCGCGGCTGACCGCGTGCTTCACATTATAAAAGCGCGATGCGAAAGGCTCGCGGATCGACTTCGCGTCATAGCCATGGCGCTCGCCCTGCGCCCATTTCGACAGCAGCACTGTTTTTACGAGTCCCTGCGTGTCGATGATCTTGTCGAAATGCTCCTGCCGGAGCTTGGCGCGGAGCGCGCTTACTTCGCCGCGTGCTTTGGAGAACGTCGCAAGTTTCAGGATTTGCTTGCGCCAGCGGCGTACCGCTACCGGGATCACGTCATCGACGCCCGGATGCAGCTTCGCGAGCGGCACATAGGCTTCCTCGACCATCCAGGAAATCTTCGCGTCCGGAAAATGCTTCCGGGCATCGGTCACGGCCGGCATGTGGTGGATCACGTCGCCGAGCGAGGAAGTCTTGATGAAAAGGATCGCGGTCATTCAGATCTGCTTCGTGTTCCAGACGCGCTCATAGACTTTATAGATGCCTTCGGCCTCGCGCTGGATCGCAAATTTCTCGAGCACGCGCCTGCGGCCGGCCTTGCCGAACTCCACGGCGCGGCGCGGGTCTTTCATCAGGTTTTCGATCCGTGCGGTCAATGTCTCGACGTCCTCGATCTCGACAAGGTGGCCGGTGACGTCCTCCTCGACGAGATGGCGCGCAGCCCCCGCCTTGGTGGCGACGACGGCAAGTTCGCTCGCCATGGCCTCAAGCGTGGTCAGGCCGAACCCTTCGTTGCGCTGCGGCCCGACGAAGACGGTGAGCTTTCTGAACCAGGCCGGGACGTCATGCTCGGGCAACTCGCCGAGAAATACGACGCGGTTCGCGAGCCCGGCGTCTTCGACTTTCTTCTTCAGTGCCGCTTCCCATTCTTTTTCCTGCGGGGTCGCAAGTCCGATCACGACCGCCGTGAAATCCGGGTAGCGCGGCAGGAGGCGGCACATCGACTCGATGAACAGGTCGGTGCCCTTCTGCGCGCGGATGCGGCCGAAAACACCGATGCCGTATTTGCCGGGAAGCCCGGTCGCCGTCCATTCGGCGTCGCGATCTTCAGCGGGCCGGTAGCGCTCGGCATCGACGCCGTGAAACACGACCGTCGCGGGAAAGGTGAGATAGCTCGCGGCATCGGGCGAGGGGCAGATGATCGCGTCCATCTTGCTCATCAGCCAGCGCGAGAAGCGCTTGTGCTTGCGCTGTGCCGCAGACGTGAAGACCATGCCGAGTTTCAGGCCGAAGATTTTCTTCAGCAAAAGCCCGACGATCATCTCGTCGTTGCGCCGCGCGTGCCAGATGCGGAAGGG
>JAEZFA010000034.1 GCA_023417665.1 Pseudomonadota bacterium
GTCTATGCCTTCATGCAGGCAACCGGAATGGTCAACGATCACCTGACCAGCTGCTACCGGCATTCGGAGCTGTCGAAGTGAAGAAGACGGCGGCGCGCGCTTCGGCAACGAAGCGCGGCGGCGCGGCACGTCCTTCGCCGGCGACGCGTCCGGCCGCACCGCGCGCCTGGCAGCGGATGCTGTCGGGGCGCCGGCTCGACCTGCTCGACCCCTCGCCGCTCGACATTGAAATCGGCGACATTGCGCATGGCCTTGCCCGCGTCGCGCGCTGGAACGGGCAGACCACCGGCCCGCATATCTTTTCGGTCGCGCAGCATTCGCTGCTGGTCGAACTGGTGTCGCGCAGGCTCACGCCGAATCTCGACCGGACCTGGCGGCTTGCGGTGCTTTTGCACGACGCGCCGGAATATGTGATCGGCGACCTCATCAGCCCGTTCAAGGCGGTGCTGCGCGCGGACTACAAGGCGGTGGAGAACCGGCTCTTGCATGCGATCTCGCTTCGCTTCGGCCTGCCGGCGAGCTGGCCTGCAGCACTTGTCGATCATGTGAAGAAGGCGGACCACCACGCGGCGTTCCTCGAAGCGACCCGGCTCGCCGGTTTCAAGGACGCGGAAGCGCGGCGCTTTTTCGGCACGCCGCCCGGCCTCGACGAGGCCACAGAGAAGCGCTACCTCACCCCATGGAATGCCGAGACCGCCGCGAAGCGGTTCCTGGCGCGCTTCAACGAACTTTCGGACCGGAAATGATTCACGTTTGCTCGCTTTCCCGGCTGCACGGCGTCGTCGAAGAGACGGGCGCGGAGCATGTCGTCACGCTGATCAAGGATGTGACGCGCGTAACGCGGCCGCGCAGCATCCTGGAACAGAACCATCTCATTCTCTCGCTCGACGACATCGAGGACGAACTGGAGGGCATGGTGGCGCCGGCGGAATCGCATGTCGCCGATCTTCTGGCCTTCGTGCAACGCTGGGAGCGCCGCAAGCCGATCGTCGTGCATTGTTTTGCCGGTATCAGCCGCTCCACCGCGGCGGCATTCATTACCGCCTGCGCGATCCAGCCGGAGCGCAACGAAGCGGAAATCGCGCAAGCGATCCGCGCCGCCTCGATCACCGCGCAGCCGAATCCGCGCATCGTCGGCTTCGGCGACAAGCTCCTCGACCGCCGGGGCCGCATGGTCGAAGCGGTGCGCGGAATCGGCAAAGGCGACTTCGGCAACAATTGGATCGAAGAAGCCGAGCCATTCGTCATCACGATCTGAAACGCGATACGAAGGATGGCGCAGGAACAGCACCCGCGGACCGCAATCGAAATCGGGCTCGCGGCTGCGATCGTCGCGATCGATGCCGATACGCCGCTTATTCTTGTCGCCGGCCATGACGGCAGCGTCGGCCTGCCCTCGGGGCCGTTCGATGCGCTCGAGCATCGCACCTTCGAGATCGGCCTTCGCCGATTCGTTGCCGAGCAGACCGCGCTCGAGGTCGGCTATGTCGAGCAGCTCTACACCTTCGGCGACCGCGGGCGGCACGCGCAGGCCGGCGATACCGCGCCGCATGTGGTTTCGGTCGGCTACCTCGCGTTGACCCGCGTCGCGACCGCGCGCGCGATGAAATCGCACGGCGCGCGCTTCGAGCCCTGGTACAAATTCTTCCCGTGGGAAGACTGGCGCGACGGACGGCCGAAGATCCTCGACGCCGCGATCCTGCCCGCGCTCAACGCCTGGGCGAAGACCGCAAAGCCCGTGGCCGGCGCCGAGTTCGGCCCGCGCGAGCGCGTGCGGCTTACCTTCGGCAGCGACGGCTCGTCGTGGGACGAGGAGCGCGTGCTTGAGCGCTATGAGCTGCTTTACTCTGCCGGACTGATTGCCGAAGCGCAGCGCGACGGCCGCGAGGCCGCACTTGCGCGCAACAAGTCCGAACTCGTCGGCGAGCCGATGCAGTTCGATCACCGGCGGATTCTGGCGACCGCGATCTCGCGGCTGCGGGCGAAACTGAAATACCGGCCGGTGGTGTTCGAACTGATGCCGGACGAATTCACGCTCACCGAATTGCAGCGCACGGTGGAAGCGATTGCGGGGCGGCATCTGCACAAGCAGAATTTCCGGCGGCTGGTCGAAGGCACGGCGCTGGTCGAGCCGACCGGCGAAGTCTCGCCGCATACCGGCGGCCGCCCGGCGGCAATGTATCGCTTCCGTCGCCACGTGCTGCGCGAGCGCCCCGCGCCGGGGTTGAGGTTTGGCGGACGGTAGTTCGTCGCATTCGTCTCGTCTGGCAAAATTTTTCCCTCCCCCTTGTGGGGAGGGGTCGCCGAACGAAGTGAGGCGGGGTGGGGGTGAACCCCAGTGAAAATTTTTCGGTGTCGCCCCACCCGGCTCGGTTCGCTTCACTCACCTCGCCACCCTCCCCATCAAGGGGAGGGAAAAGAATTTTGCGACGCTGCTCGCGGTGCTAAAGCTCAATATCCAGCGCAACATCCAGCGACGCCGCCGAATGCGTGAGCGCGCCGGACGAAATCACGTCGACGCCGCTCTCCGCGATCGCCGCGACGGTTTCCAGCGTGACCCCGCCGGAGGCTTCGGTGACGATCCGGCCGTTGCAGAGCGCGACCGCTTCGCGGAGCGTTTCGGGCTTCATGTTGTCGAGCAACACTACATCGGCCTTGCCGCTGTCGAGCACTTCGCGAAGCTGATCGAGGGTATCGACCTCGATCTCGATCTTCACGAGATGGCCGACCGCTGAACGCGCAGCATCGAGCGCCTTGGCAACGCCGCCGGCCACCGCGATGTGGTTGTCCTTGATCAGCACCGCATCGTCCAGACCGAAACGGTGATTGACGCCGCCGCCACAACGCACGGCGTATTTCTCCAGCGCGCGAAGGCCCGGCGTGGTCTTGCGCGTGTCGGTGATCTTCGCCTTCGTGTGCGCGATCTTCGCGGCGTAAGCGGCCGTCAGCGTCGCAATGCCCGAGAGATGGCCGAGGAAATTCAGCGCCACCCGCTCGCCGGACAGAATCGCGATCGCCGGACCTTCGATCACGGCAAGCGTGGTATTTGCCTTCACACTGTCGCCGTCGCGCGCGAAGGCTTCAAACTTGATGCCCGGCGCAAGCGAGCGGAAGGCTCGCGCGGCACAAGGCAGGCCCGCAATCGTTCCGGCTTTTCGCGCGACCAGCTTCGCCTTCGCGGCGATGCCTTCGGGCAGGGTCGCGGACGAGGTGACGTCGCCGGCGCGGCCGAGATCTTCCTCGAGCGCGCGTTTCACGGCTTCCTGGATTACGAGCGGCGAAAGAAACGCGCTGGGCGCGACGAGATCGGTCATCAGGCTGCCTTTGCGGTTGCTTGCTTCGCAATGCGCCGGGCTTCGGCGAGACTCGTGAACGTGCGATGCGCCTGCGCCGGATCGGCGTTCGGGAAGTCGGAGCGGAAATGTCCGCCGCGGCTTTCGGTACGCACCAGCGCGGCGGAGGCGACCAGGAGTGCGGTCGTCGCCATGTCGCGGACCGAAGGCCGCCTTGCCGTCGCCTCGATATCGAGAATTTCGCCGAGCGCATGCACGAGGCCCGTGCGCTCGCGGATCACGCCGACATGCTTGGTCATCACTTCGCGCAGCCGCTTCGCATCCGCGAGTCCTTCCGGCGGCAGGAACGGCGGCACCTCGCAGGAATCCGCGGGCCAGCCGAGCGTCTGCGGCAGCGCAATCAGCCCGCCGATGTCTTCGGCGATGCGCGCGGCATAGACCACCGCCTCGAGCAGCGAATTGGAGGCGAGCCGGTTCGCGCCATGCGCGCCGGTGGAGGCCACCTCGCCCGCGGCCCACAATCCGTCGATTGATGCGCGGCCGTTCGCGTCCACCAGCACGCCGCCCATGTGATAATGCGCGGCCGGCGCGATCGGCACCGGCTGGTTGTCGGGATCGAGGCCGGCGGCCTTGCAGGCCGCGAAAAC
>JAEZFA010000081.1 GCA_023417665.1 Pseudomonadota bacterium
CTCCTGCAATTCGGCAACGAAGCGCAGAAGAAAGAACATCTGCCGAAGATCGCGCGCGGCGAGATCCGCTGGTGCCAGGGCTATTCCGAGCCGGGTGCAGGCTCCGACCTCGCCTCACTGCAGACGAAAGCCGAAGACAAAGGCGACCACTTCATCGTCAACGGCCAGAAAATCTGGACCTCCTACGCCGACAAGGCGGACTGGATTTTCTGTCTCGTACGCACCGATCCGGCGGCACCGAAGCACAAGGGAATTTCCTTCGTGCTGTTCGACATGCGAACGCCGGGCGTCACCACAAAGCCCATTCTGCTGATCTCCGGAAAATCGCCGTTCTGCGAAACCTTCTTCGACAACGTGAAAGTGCTGAAGGAAAATCTCGTCGGCACGCTGAACGACGGCTGGACGATCGCAAAATATCTGCTCACGCACGAACGCGCTTCCATCGGGGGCGGCCTTGCGATTGCCGGAATGCGCTCGCTGCCTGCGGAAGCGATCAAGGCGATCGGGCGCGATGCGAACGGCCGCCTCGACAATCCGTTCGTGCGCGAGGAAGTCATCCGTGCGGAAATCGACGGCCGTGCACTGCTTGAGACCATCGAGCGCTACAAGGCGGAAGCGAAAGCAGGACAAGGCGTCGGCGCAAAATCCGCGATCCTGAAATATGCCGGAACCGAACTGAACAAGCGCCGCTACGAAGCCTTTATGACCATCGGCGGTTCCGACGCGCTCGAATGGGAGAGCGAGCGCTCCGACGAGGGCACGCTGGCCCGCGAATGGCTCCGCACCAAAGCGAACTCGATTGAAGGCGGCACTTCCGAAATCATGCTCGGCATCGTCGCCAAGCGCATTCTCGATCTGCCGGAGGCCTGACCATGATCGCGCTGGACGAAGACCGGATCATGCTGCGCGACTCCGCGCGCGAATTCCTTACCGACAAGTCGCCGGTTTCAGAGTTGCGCCGTCTTCGCGATACGCGCGATCAGGACGGCTTCAGCCGCGAGCTCTGGGCCGGCATGAAAGACATGGGCTGGACCGGCATCCTGATCGGTGAAGATCAAGGCGGCTCGGATTTCGGTCATGTCGGCATGGCGCTGGTCTGCGAGGAAATGGGCCGCACGCTCGCCGCCTCGCCTTTCCTCTCGACCGCCGTGATGGCCGCGACCGCGATCCGCCGTGGCGGCTCGGAAGAGCAGAAGAAGAAGTGGCTGCCCGCAATCTCGGAGGCGAAAGCGATCATCGCGCTTGCGGTCGACGAAAGCCGCAAACATGCACCGGAGCAGACCGCGCTCAAGGCCGAGCTTTCCGGAAATGCCTTCACGCTGAACGGCGAGAAGTCTTTCGTGATCGATGGCCATGTGGCGGATGCGATCATCGTCGCCGCGCGCACCGACGGCGAGCCCGGCGACAGGAACGGCATCTCGCTGTTTCTGGTCGATGCGAAGGCGTCCGGCATCTCGATCGAGCGCGTGATCGGCGTCGATAGCCGCAACAATGCGCGCATCAGGTTCGAGAACATCAAGGCCGTCGAGTCGCTCGGCGAAACCGGCAAAGGCTTCGGGCTCCTCGACAACGCACTGAACGCAGGCCGCGTCGGCGTTTCCGCCGAGCTATTGGGAGTCGCCGGCGAAAGCTTCGACCGCACGGTTGCTTACCTGAAGGAGCGCAAGCAGTTCGGGAAGCCGATCGGTGCGTTTCAGGCATTGCAACACCGGGCCGCGCATCTCTTCGGCGAAATCGAACTGCTGCGCTCGCTGGTCCTTGCCGCCTGCGTGACCCTCGACAAGTCCCCCGACGCCGCAGCCACGGCCGTCAGCGCCGCCAAATACAAAGCCTGTGAGGTCGGCAGGCTCGCGGTATCGGAAGCCGTGCAGATGTTCGGCGGCATGGGCATGACCGACGAGGTCGATATCGGCCTCTTCATGAAGCGCGCACGCGCCGCGCAGGAATTGCTCGGCGACGCCTATTTCCACGCCGACCGCTTCGCGCTCAGCCAGAAATACTGAATCTCAAAATCCGCAGGAACGTCACATGACCATTCGCTTCGACAATCGCGTTGCCATCGTCACCGGGGCCGGCAACGGCATCGGCAAGTCTCACGCCCTCAGCCTCGCAGCACTCGGCGCAAAGGTAGTGGTGAACGATCTCGGCGGCGCGCGCGACGGCTCCGGCGGCTCGCTTTCGGCCGCAGAGACCGTCGTGCAGGAGATCAAGGCCAAGGGCGGCGATGCCATGGCGAACGGCGCGAACGTCGCCAAATACGACGAAGTGCAAGCCATGGTCGACGAGGCGAAAAAGAAGTGGGGCCGCGTCGATATCGTCGTGAACAACGCGGGCATCCTGCGCGACAAGACGTTCCACAAGATGGAGCTCGATGACTTCCGGCTGGTGCTGGAAGTTCACCTCATGGGCTCGGTGAACTGCTGCAAGGCCGCGTGGGACACGATGCGCGAGCAGAATTACGGCCGCATCGTGCTTACGTCTTCCTCGTCGGGGCTATTCGGGAATTTCGGGCAGGCAAACTACGGCGCGGCAAAAGCCGGGATGGTCGGCCTCATGAACGTGCTTCATCACGAAGGGCAGAAATTTAACATTCGCGTGAATACGCTCTCCCCGACCGCGGCGACGCGCATGACCGAAGAACTCCTGCCGCCGAACGTGCTCGAACTGATGCAGCCCGAGGCGATCACGCCGGCGGTGCTTTACATGGTGAGCGAGAACGCTCCTTCCCGCACCATCATGGGCGCGGGCGCCGGCGTCTATTCGGTGATTCGTATTGTCGAGACGCAGGGTGTCTATTTCGCGCCGGATGATCGCACGCCGGACGCGATTGCCGCGAAGTTTGGCGAGATTTCCGACCTCAACACCGCGAAAGCACTCGAAGGCGCGTTCCAGCAAACGCAGAAATATGTCGAGATGGCCGCAAAGGCGGCCGGGATCGATCTCGCGAAAAAGTAGCAGCCAAGGAATTTCGCTTTCACGGGAAGCTGCGATAGTCTTCCCGTGAAACGCATGACGAAACCGCAACATTTCGACGACGCCGACGCGCTCGCAGAAGCGATCGTGACAAAGACGGGCAACGCGATCACGCTCGCGCTGCCGCTTGGGCTCGGCAAGGCCAACACCATCGCCAATGCGATCTACGCACGGGCGGCGCGCGATACTTCCCATAAGCTAAACATTTTTACGGCGTTGACACTGCAGCGACCGCGCGTCTCGGGACTGGAATCTCGCTTTATCGACCCGGTTCTGGACCATCTGTTCGGCGGCTACCCGGAGCTCGAATACGCCCGCGCGCTTCGCGCCGGCAGGCTTCCAGAGAACATTCAGGTCAGCGAGTTCTTCTTTCTGGCGGGACGCTGGCTCGGTGTCGAGGCGGCGCAGCAGAACTATATATCGGCGAACTATACGCATGCCGCGCGTTATGTGCTCGACCGCAAGGTCAATGTCATTGCGCAGCTGGTGGCGAAGCGGGTTGTAAACGGCGAGACCCGTTACAGCCTTTCCTGCAATACCGACCTTACGCTCGATCTGTTGCAGGCGCGCAGCGAGGGGCGCGCGAATTTCATTCTCGTTGGCGAGGTCAACTCCGAACTGCCTTTCATGCCGGGCGACGGCGACCTTGCAGAAAGCGAATTCGACTTTGTCTACGAGAACCCGAAGACGGATTTCCCGTTGTTCGCACCGCCGAAGCAGCCGGTGCCGCTCACGGCCTATGCGATCGGCCTGCATGCTGCAACACTGGTGCCGGACGGCGGCACGCTGCAAATCGGAATCGGCGCGGAGGGCGACGCCGCGGCGTATGGCCTGATCCTGCGCCAGCGGGAGAATACAGCGTTTCGCGAACTCATTGCCGCCCTTTCCACGACGCCAAACACGAATGCCGCATTGGACGCCTTCGAAACCGGCCTCTATGCGGCGACGGAAATGTTCGTCGATTCCTTCCTCGACCTGATCGACGCCGACGTCGTGAAGCGCGAAGTCAATGGTGCGGTACTGCACGGCGGCTTCTTTCTCGGCCCGAAGAATTTCTACCGCCGCCTGCGCGAGATGCCGGAAGCGAGCCGTGCGAAGCTGCAGATGAAGGCGATTTCCTTCGTCAACCAGCTTTACGGCGGGGAGACGGAGAAGCGCGCGGCGCGCGTGAAAGGACGGTTCATCAACAACGCGATGATGGTCACGCTACTTGGCGCAGTCGTGTCCGACGGGCTGGAAAGCGGCTCGGTCGTGAGCGGGGTCGGCGGCCAGTACA
Organism: Pseudomonadota bacterium; assembly: GCA_023417665.1. Classification (GTDB taxonomy): domain Bacteria; phylum Pseudomonadota; class Alphaproteobacteria; order Rhizobiales; family Xanthobacteraceae. The sequence continues at coordinate 4,250 of JAEZFA010000081.1, forward strand.
ATTTCGTGGCACAGGCCTTCGCGCTGGAGGACGCGCGTTCCATCATCTGCGTGAATGCCACGCGCGGCTACGGCACGAAGACGCTTTCGAACATTCGCTGGTCCTACGGACACACTACGATCCCGCGGCATCTGCGCGATATCGTGGTCACCGAATACGGGATCGCGGACCTGCGCGGAAAGTCCGACGAGGACACGATTGCGGCGATGCTTTCCATCACCGACACCCGCTTTCAAGCCGAGCTGCTTCGCGAAGCGAAGGATACGGGAAAGATCGCGAAGGACTATGTGATTCCCGCGGCGTTCCGCGAAAATACGCCGGAACGGATCGAGCGGGCGCTCAAACCCGCCAGAGAACACGGACTGCTTCCGGACTTTCCGCTCGGAACGGACTTCACCGAAGTCGAGCAGCGGCTGGTCCCTGCCCTGCAAACCATGCGACAGAAGTCGTCGGCGCCGCTCGAACTTGCCGCGCTTTTCATACGCGGCCTGTCCGCGCCGCAGTCGGAACGTGCAGAAGAATGTATTGCACGGCTCGGGCTGACGACCCCCTTGACGGTCAGGGATAAAGTCTACCGCGTGCTGTTGCGCGGGGCGCTACGCGGCTGACTACTTGCAGAACCGATTATAGCGGTCGATGCAGGTCTTCAGCACTTCCTCGCCGGGACGCTTCCACCAATCGCCTGCGGAGAAGATTTCGACTTCCTGCACGCCGAAATAGCCGGCGTCTTCGATCATCTTGCGGAAGGCCTTGAGGTCGATCACGCCGTCGCCCATCATGCCGCGGTCGAGCAGCAGGTCTGTGGTCGG
>JAEZFA010000149.1 GCA_023417665.1 Pseudomonadota bacterium
CCAGCGTGATCTCGCGCACGCCGGCCGCCGCCAGGCGCTCGGCCTCGGCGAGGATCTGCGAAACGGGCCGCGAAACCTCCGAGCCGCGCGTATAGGGCACCACGCAGAAGGTGCAGAACTTGTCGCAGCCCTCCTGCACGGTGACGAAAGCGGAGACGCCGCGGCTGCGCGTGACTTCGGGCTTCGGCGTCGCCAGCTGTTCGAATTTGTCCTCGACCGCGAATTCGGTATCGATCACCGCCTCGCCGCGATTGGCGCGCGCGACCAGTTCGGAAATGCGGTGAATGTTCTGCGGGCCGACCACGACGCGAACCGAGGGCGCGCGGCGGATGATTTCCTTGCCCTCCGCCTGCGCGACGCAGCCGGCGACCGCGATCATCTGATCGCGGCCATGCGCCTGCGCTTCGGTGCGCATCGCGCGCAGCCGGCCGAGTTCGGAATAGACCTTCTCGACCGCCTTCTCGCGGATATGGCAGGTGTTGAGAATGATGAGGTCGGCCTCGCCGGCATCTGCGGTTTCGGCATAACCGTCGCGCGCCAGCGTGTCCGCCATGCGACGCGCGTCATAGACGTTCATCTGGCAGCCGAACGATTTGATATGGACCTTGCGAGCGTCGCTCATCGCGCCGGAAGTACCGAAGCCGGAACGCGCAGCTTCCCGCGAGGGTTGCGGAAGCGAGGCAGTTCACCCTGTATTGGCATGTTGGAAAATTCTTAGCGCCTTTCCCGCGCCAAGGAAACGGATTCTGCAAGGAGTTCGGTCCGGCCGGCCAAAGACAGTGAAACGAGCGTTCTGACCGCCGATTCTACGTTGCGGGACAAGGCCTTACGGTCGTCCTCGTGGGCTACTTCCTGAACCCTCCCGAACGCGACGGTCACGTCGATGGCGCCGGAGCGCAGCACCCGCAGCAGGTGCGGCACGAGGTCCATGTCGCCGTACCAGGCCGCGATCTCGCGGTGCTGGCGGCCCATGGGGATGCCGTGAAACTTCCGGTAGGCGATCGAAACCGGCTGCACGAAGCCGCGGCCGTTCTCCTCCATGGCGTCGCGCAGGCCCCCGAGCAGCGCCGAACGGAATTGCAGGACCCGGTTGCCATCGCTCGACGTGCCTTCGCCGAACAGCACCACCGGATCGCCGGCCGCGAGTGTCTTGGCGATCGAGCGGTTGACCTGGCCGGTGCCATGCCGCCTGGCCCGATCGACGAAGATCGAGCGCTGCATGCGCGCGAACGTGCCGAACAGGGGCCAACTCGCAATTTCGCTCTTGGCGATGAAGACGAGCGGTCCGGTCGAGCCGAGCACGACGATATCGAGCCACGAGGCATGGTTCGACACGAACAGGAGCGGCCGCTCTTCGCGCGACGGCATGCCGAGGATTTCGACCTTGATGTTGAGGATGCGCAGGATGGTGCGGTGAAACCAGACCGGAAGCCGGCGCAGGAGCGGCAGATTGAGTTTCAGCGCGACCCATTGCACCGGAATTGCCACGGCAATCACCAGCAGGAAGGCAGCGGCCCGGAATGTCGTGACCATGGGTTAGGAGGGCTTGTTCCTCAGCCGCACGGCGTAGAGTTCGAGCCGGTGGCCGACCAGTTTGAAGCCGTGACGCTTCGCGATCTCTTCCTGCAGGCGCTCGATTTCTTCCGAGCGGAATTCGATCACGGTGCCGTTGTTGACGTCGATCAGGTGATCGTGGTGTTCGTCCGGCACCTGCTCGTAGCGCGAGCGGCCTTCGCGGAAGTCGTGGCGTTCGATGATGCCGGCATCCTCGAACAGCTTGACCGTGCGATAGACCGTGGAGATCGAAATCTTGTCGTCGATCGCCGAGGCGCGGCGATACAGTTCCTCGACGTCGGGGTGATCCTGCGAGGCGCCGAGCACGCGCGCGATGACACGGCGCTGTTCGGTCATGCGCATGCCTTTGGCGGCGCAGGCCTGTTCGATCGCGGATAGTTCCTTGCCGTTGGCCAACGCCGATCGCCCCTTTTGCAATGTCGCGCGGATTCTAAAACCCGCGCCACCGCGCGTCCACCCGCGTTATCCGTTGAGATTGCGGGCCAGTATCAGCGCCGCGGCATCGCCTTCGGGCTTGCGGTAATATCCCTTGCGGCGGCCGACTTGGGCAAAGCCCGCCCGCGCGTAAAGCTTGCGCGCGGCCGCGTTGCCTTCGTCGACCTCCAGAAAGACCTTGGTAATACCTGCCGCCGCAAGGCGGGCCAGATGCTTGGAAAGCAGTTTCGTCGCCGTGCCCTGTCCGCGTTCGCCGGGCGCAAGCGCCACCAGCAGAATCTCCGCCTCGTGGCCGACGCGGTGCGACAGCACGAAGCCGACCACCGGGCCGCGTCCGCCGTTCAGCCGCGCGACATGTGCAAGCGCGGCGCGTTCGGAAAGCAGCCGCTCGAATTCGCTTTCGCTCCAGCCGTGACGGAACGAGACCCGGTGCAGCGCCGCGAGTGCTGCGGCATCACTTGCACGCGCGTCGAGGATCGCCGTTTGCGGGCGACGAAAAAACTGCAGAAGCCGTCCGATCATTGCAGTGCGATGCGATGCGAATCCTGCGGCGTCACATCCGCCGCACGCAAGTATAACGGCTTGGCGGGCATGCGCAGCGGGTCGGCGGCGGCGGCCAGTCGCGCAACCCATTCGATGTTCGGCTTGCCGCGCACTTCGATATAGGCCGGCGGCACCGCCGCTTCGCGCGGCCAGTGATCGGCCAGCAATTGCGCCGCGGGACCGACCAGCCGCACCGGTCCGTCGCATACCGCGCGCACCGTATCCATGATGGATGCATGCCGCGGTGCCGTGAGTACGCGGTGGCCGGCGCCGGCAAGATGATAGAAGACATTGCCGTGCCGTGCGTCGATTGCGGCGAGCACGGGAATGGCGTCGGTCTTTGCAATCAGCGGCGCGCTCAGCGCCGCAAGCGTGGTGATGCCGACCGTCTCTTTGCCGGTTGCCATGGCAAGACCCTTGGCGGCCGAAATGCCGACCCGCAGGCCGGTATAGCTGCCGGGCCCCACGGTGGTCGCAATGCGATCGAGCTCGGTGAAGTCGAGCGCTGCCGCCTTCATGGTGTCGGTGATGATCGGGATCAGCGCTTCGGCATGCCCGCGCCGCATCTCATGCGACAGCGCGGCAAGCATCTTGTTCTCCTGCGAATCGAACACCGCTGCCGAGCAGGCATCGAGTGCGGTGTCGATCGCGAGAATTTTCATCGGGTATGCAATCCGGAATGGAAGGGGCGTGAAAGAAAAAGGCCGCTCGTGAAAGCGGCCTTGTTCATTACATCGGCCGGACTTCCTGCACATCGGGCACGAAGTGCCGCAGCAGGTTCTCGATGCCGTTTTTCAGGGTTGCGGTCGAGGAGGGGCAGCCCGCGCAGGCGCCCTTCATGTTCAGGAACACGACACCGTCCTTGTAGCCGCGGAAGGTGATGTCGCCGCCGTCGTTCGCAACGGCAGGGCGCACCCGCGTTTCGATCAGTTCCTTGATCGTCGCGACGGTGGAAGCGTCGTCGGCGTCGAAGAACTCCTCGTCGGCCGCGGTGGTCGTGGAAGCCCCGGATTTCAGGATCGGCTCGCCGGACAGATAATGCTCCATGATCGCGCCAAGGATTGCCGGCTTGAGGTGTTGCCACTCGCCGTCCGCCTTGGTGATCGTGATGAAGTCCGTCGCGAAAAACACCCCGGCAACCTGCGGGATCTCAAACAGCTTCGCCGCCAGCGGCGAGCGCGAGGCCTCTTCCTTGTCACGCAGGTCGAGCGTGCCCTGCGGCAGCACGGCGCGGCCGGGCAGGAACTTCAGGGTCGCCGGATTCGGCGTGGTTTCGGTCTGAATGAACATGGTTGGCCTCCTTTAAGGCCCGATGAAGCGCGTTTCAGCCCCGAATGTAGGGCTTCCGGCCCGGTTTCGGAAGGGAGGCGGAGAAATCCGCTCAGGCAAGCGCGTCGAGCTCTTCGTCCGTGAGCTGCCCGGGAACGATGGTGATCGGGATGGTCATGGTGACCGAGCGCGAGCTTGCGAGCGAGGATACCAGCGGACCCGGCCCCTGGTTGTCGGTCCCGGCGGCAAGCACCAGCACGCTGATGTCCGGATCGTCCTCGATCAGTTTCTGGATTTCTTCCGCCTTGCCGCCTTCGCGGACGACGCGCTCGGCATCGATCCCGGCGAGGTGACGCGCGCGCGCCGCATAATGGTCGAGGCGCTTCTCGACTTCGTCGCGCGCTTCCGCGCGCATCAGGTCGCCGACGCCGAGCCATTGCTGGCTTGCTTCGCCGGTGGAAATCACCGCGAGCATGACAAGCCTGCCGCCGGTGCGGACGGCGCGTCGGCTCGCGTAATAGACGGCGCGATCACATTCGGGCGTCTCGTCGACGATGACGAGAAATTTTCGGTGATGGCCGGACTCGAAACTTTGACGCGTACGGGGCATTGCGCGATTCCGGTGAAGGGACGAGCTTGCCACGCGACAGGCGCGCGGCCAAGCAGTGATGAAATGTTATGACGTTTTGCTGCGGCTATCCGCCGACAAAGCCGACGATCTGCCGCACATGCTTCATGGTTTCGTTCGCGAGCACGCGCGCGCGCGCCGATCCGTCGGCAAGGATCGCATCGATATGCGCGGGATCGGCGGTGAGCCGCTTCATCTCCGCGCCGATCGGCCCGAGCTTGGCGACGGCAAGCTCGGTCAGCGCTTCCTTGAACTTCGAGAACTGCGCGCCGCCGAATTCCCTGAGCACGTCGTCGGCGGTCTTGTCCGCAAGTGCTGCGTAAATCCCGATCAGGTTGTCGGCTTCGGGCCGCGCTTCCATTTCTTCCTTCGTCGAGGGCAGCGGCAGCGGATCGGTCTTTGCCTTGCGGAATTTCTGCGCGATCGCATCGGCGTCGTCGGTCAGGTTGATGCGTGAATTGTCGGAGGCATCCGACTTCGACATCTTCTTGGTGCCGTCGCGCAGCGACATCACCCGCGTCGCCGGACCCGAGATCAAGGGTTCGGTAAGCGGAAAAAAGCCTTCGGTGAATCCGAGGTCGGCAATGCGCTTGCCATAGTCGTTGTTGAATTTCTGCGCGATATCGCGGCACAGCTCCAGATGTTGTTTCTGGTCTTCACCCACCGGCACATGCGTCGCGCGATAGACCAGGATGTCGGCCGCCATCAGGTTCGGATAGGCATAAAGCCCGACCGACGCATTCTCGCGATCCTTGCCGGCCTTCTCCTTGAACTGGGTCATGCGGTTGAGCCAGCCGAGGCGCGCGACGCAGTTGAACACCCAGGCAAGTTCGGCGTGGCCGGAAACCTGGCTCTGGTTAAAGACGATATGCTTCTTCGGATCGATGCCGCAGGCAATGAAGGCCGCGGTAACCTCGCGGATGTTGCGCGTCAGTTCCTCCGGCTCCTGCCACACGGTGATCGCGTGCAGGTCGACCACGCAATAGACGCATTCATGCTCCGCCTGCAGTTCGACGAAGCGCTTGATCGCGCCGAGGTAGTTGCCGAGATGAAGGTTTCCGGTGGGCTGCACGCCCGAGAATACCCGCTGGTGGAAGGCGGCCATCTGATCGATCCTCTGGTTTGACGCGGGGCGTCATGCCACGCGGCTTGTGGCGGATGCAAGTGGGCCGCACCGCGCATCCGGCAAGCACGGATTTGCGGCAAGGGGCGAGCTTTGCTACCCCCGGCGCGAACCGGGGAGATTCCATTCATGTCATCCACGCGCTACGACGTCATCGGCATCGGTAATGCGATTGTCGACGTGTTGTCCCATTCCGACGAAGAATTCCTGCAGCGGCAGAAGATGCCGAAGGGCTCCATGTCGCTGATCGACGAGAGCCGCGCGGAAGCGATCTACAATGCCATGGGTCCGGTGATCGAGGTGTCGGGCGGTTCTGCCGCGAACACGATCGTCGGCGTCGCCATGCTCGGCGGTGCCGCGGCATTCGTCGGCAAGGTGAAGAACGACGAACTCGGGCATACTTTCGCCCGCGACATCCGCGCCTCCGGCGTCGCCTTCACGACGCCGATGGCGGAAAGCGGCGCCTCGACCGCGCGTTGCTACATTCTGGTCACGCCGGACGGCCAGCGCACCATGAATACCTATCTCGGCGCGGCGCAGGATCTCTCCCCCGACGATATCGCGGTCGATGAAATTCGCGCGGCCAAGGTGCTCTATCTTGAAGGCTATCTCTGGGATCCGAAGCAGGCGAAGAACGCGTTTATCAAGGCCGCGGGCATCGCGCATGAAAACGACCGCACCGTTGCGCTGACCTTGTCGGATGCGTTCTGCGTCGATCGCTACCGCAAGGAATTTCTCGAGCTCATCCGCAACAAGACCGTCGATCTGATTTTCGCCAACGAGGCCGAACTGAAAAGCCTTTATGAAACCGGCGATTTCGACGCAGCACTTGCGGCACTCCGGCAGGACGTGAGCATCGCGGTCGTGACGCGGAGCGAGCAGGGCGCGATGGTGGTGACGCGCGAGGCAACCGAAAGCGTGCCGGCCTTCCCGGTCGATCGCGTGGTCGATACGACCGGCGCGGGCGATCTGTTCGCCGCGGGCTTCCTTTATGGCTTCGCGCGGAACATGCCGCACGTCGATTCGCTGCGGCTCGGCGCGCTCTGTGCCGCCGAAGTGATCTCGCATATGGGCGCGCGGCCCGAGCGTAACCTGCGCGACCTCGCCAACGAGAATGGCCTGCTTCGCTGAAGCACGCTTCCGAAGAAACAAAAAAGGCCGGGCGCAAGCCCGGCCTTTTCGTTTTTGAACGAGAAGCGTTTAGCCGCCGACGTTATAGGCGGCGATCGCGGCCATGTTCACGAGATCGGAGTCCTTGGCCGACAGCGGCACGATCTGCACCGAGCGATCGAGGCCGACGAGCAGCGGACCGATCACGGTCGCGCCGCCCATCTCCTGCAACAGCTTGGTCGAGATCGACGCCGAGTGAAACGCCGGCATCACGAGTACGTTGGCAGGGCCGGTGAGGCGGCTGAACGGATAGGCTGCCGCAAGCTCGCGATTGAGCGCGACGTCGGCCGCCATTTCGCCGTCGACTTCGAAATCGACGCGCCGTTCGTGCAGGAGCTTGACCGCATCCTTCACATGCTGCGTGCGTTCTCCCGGCGGATGGCCGAAGCTCGAGAAGGCAAGCATCGCGACGCGCGGCTCGTAGCCGAGCCGCCGCGCGACGCCGGCGGCTTCGACCGCGATTTCCGCGAGTTCTTCGGCGGTGGGAAGTTCGGTCACCGCGGTATCGGCGATCAGCACCGTGCGGCCGCGCGAAATCACGATCGAGACGCCGATCACGCGATGGCCGGGCTTCTTGTCGATCACCCGCTGCACGTCTTCGAGCACCACCGAATAGTTGCGGGTGACTCCCGACACCATCGCATCGCCGTCGCCGAGCGCGACCATGCAGGCGGCAAAGTGATTGCGGTCGTTGTTCACGAGCCGGAGGCAGTCGCGATAGAGATAGCCTTCGCGCTGCAGGCGTTCGTAGAGATAGTTCGCGTAGTCGGTCGTGCGCTTGGAAAGCGCGGCGTTGTGAATCTCGACGCCTGCCGGGATTTCGACGCCGGCAAGTTTCGCGGTCTGCTTCACGCGATCCTCGCGGCCGACGAGTACGGCGCTGCCAAGCCCGCGCGAAACGAAGCCGACCGCGGCGCGGATCACCTGCTCTTCTTCGCCTTCCGCGAAGACGACTTTCTTCGGCTGGCGGCGCAGGCGCTCATAGACCTGCTGCAGCACGCCTGCGATCGGATCACGGCGGTTCCGCAGCTGCTGGGTATAGGCCTCCATGTCGATGATCGGGCGGCGCGCAACGCCGGTGTCCATCGCCGCTTTCGCGACCGCCGGCGGTACATAATGGATGAGGCGCGGATCGAACGGCACCGGAATGATGTAATCGGGACCGAACTTCGGGCGCTGGCCATAGGCTGCGGCCACCTCGTCCGGTACGTCCTCGCGGGCGAGTTCGGCAAGCGCATGTGCCGCCGCGATCTTCATTTCCATGTTGATCGTGGTCGCGCGCACGTCCAGCGCGCCGCGGAAGATATAAGGAAAGCCGAGCACGTTGTTGATCTGGTTCGGATAGTCCGAGCGGCCGGTGGCCATGATCGCGTCTTCGCGGATTTGCGCGACTTCTTCCGCGGAGATTTCCGGATCGGGGTTGGCGAGCGCGAAAATGATCGGCCGCTCCGCCATCGACTTCACCATCTCCGGCGTGAACGCGCCCTTGGCCGAAAGCCCGAGGCAGATGTCCGCGCCCTTGAAGGCGTCGGCAAGCGTGCGCGCCTTGGTGTCGGCGGCATGCGCCGACTTCCACTGGTTCATGCCTTCGGTGCGGCCCTTGTAAACCACGCCCTTGGTATCGCAGAGGATCACGTTGTTCGGCTGCATGCCGAGGGCCTTGAGCAATTCGACCGTCGCAATGCCGGAAGCGCCGGCGCCGTTCACGACGAGCTTGGCCGACTTGATGTCGCGGCCGGTCAGATGCAGCGCGTTGATAATGCCGGCCGCGGTGATGATCGCGGTGCCGTGCTGGTCGTCATGGAAGACCGGGATGTCGAGCATCTCGCGCAGGCGCTGCTCGATGATGAAGCACTCCGGCGCCTTGATGTCCTCGAGGTTGATGCCGCCGAAGGAGGGGCCGAGGTAGCGCACCGCGTTGACGAACTCGTCCACATCCTCGGTCGAGACGCAGAGGTCGATGGAATCGACGTCAGCGAAGCGCTTGAACAGCGCCGCCTTGCCTTCCATCACCGGCTTGCTCGCCACCGCGCCCAGATCGCCCAGGCCCAGGAC
>JAEZFA010000199.1 GCA_023417665.1 Pseudomonadota bacterium
GTCTCGTGGGCTCGGATATGTGAATAAGAGACAGGGGCGACCGCGCGCGCCAGCACCGAGCCGGTACAGGCGCCGACGGCTTGTGCGACCCGCAGTCCGAGCATCCATTCGAGATTGATGGAAAGCGCGATCGCAGCACCGCTCAGCGCGTAGACGATCAAGCCCGCGAGCAGCAATGGCCTGCGGCCGAAGCGATCCGAGAGCGGGCCGATCACGAGTTGTCCTGCGGCAAAGCCGAGCAGGAATACCGTGAGCGTGAGCTTCACCTGCGCCGGCGTGGCGCCGAGGTCCGTTGCCAGCGAAGGAAACGACGCGAGATACATATTGGTGGCGAGCATGCCGAGTGCGGCGAGCAGCGTGAGAAAGAACAGAAGCGGCTTTCCCTCCAGCCGGGCGGGCTTCGCGGCGGTGACGGCTTCGACGCTCATCTATGGCGCTCCTTCTCTCGAGCCTTCCCGCGCAATCCCATGCGCGTCTTGCGCTGTCAATAAATGGATGATAATCATCATCCATTCGCAAAACGCATGACAGCGCGGGAAACGGTAGCCATGCGAAGCTCAAGAGAGGCCGCTGCGGAAAATCGCGAGCGCATCGTCGGCGTGGCGGCGAAGCTGTTTCGCGAGCGCGGGATCGCGGTGGTCGGCGTCGCCGAAATCATGAGCCATGCCGGCATGACCCATGGCGGCTTTTACAAGCATTTCGAATCCAAGGACGCGCTGGTCGACGAGGCCTGCCGCCATTCCTTCGCGGAGCCGGGTGGAAACTTGCGCGCGGCGGCTGAAGCCGCAAAGCCGGGCGAGGAGCTGAAAGCGATCGTCGATCGCTATCTGTCGCGCCGCCATCGCGACAACCCGGGCAACGGCTGCGCGGTTGCTGCACTCGGAGGCGAGGTGGGAAACCGGGCGAGCCCGGCGCGCAATGCGCTCGCGGAAGGCCGCGAGCGTCTGGTGGCGCTGGTCGCGCGCTACATGAAAGGCGAGTCCGCGAAGGATCGCGCGAATGCCTTCGTGGCGCTGATGGTCGGCGCGCTGATCAATGCGCGGCTCGCCGATGGCACGGGTTCCGACGCGGTGCTGCGTGCGGCAAAACGCGAGCTATATCAACGCATTGAAGAGCAGGGATAACTGCGAGCGCGCGCTCGCAACGGCGTTTCCTGCTCTGCTAGTGTGCCTGCGCATGCAAGACGCGGCTTCATCTTCACCCGAGAACGAACCGGCTGCCGGCGCGCCCGCGCGGGTCCCGCCGAGGCTGGAGCAATATATCGAGATCAAGGCGGCCAATCCGGATTGCCTGTTGTTCTACCGGATGGGCGATTTCTACGAGCTGTTCTTCGAAGACGCCGAGCAGGCTTCGCGAGCGCTCGGCATCGTCCTGACCAAGCGCGGCAAGCATCAGGGACAGGACATCCCGATGTGCGGCGTGCCGGTCGAGCGTTCGGAGGAATATCTCCATCGTCTGATCGCCAAGGGCTTCCGTGTCGCGGTCTGCGAGCAGACCGAAGATCCGGCGGAAGCAAAGAAGCGCGGCGCGAAATCGGTCGTGAAGCGCGGCGTGGTGCGGCTGGTTACGCCGGGCACGCTCACCGAAGATACGTTGCTCGATGCGAAGCGCAACAACTGGCTGATGGCGATTGCGCGCACCAGAACCTCGGAAGAGGACACAAGCTATGGCCTCGCCTGGCTCGACATTTCGACCGGAGAGTTTCGGGTTGCCGAGGCGGACGGTTTGCGGCTTTCGGCGGAAGTCGCGCGGATCGAACCCGGCGAGATCCTGCTGTCCGATACTCTCTATGACGATCCCGAGCTGAAGGCCTATTGGCGTTCGCTTGCGAACGTGACGCCGATGCCAAAGGAGCTGTTCGAAAGCGCGACCGCCGAGCGGCGGCTCGCGGCGTTCTTCAATGTCGCGACCTCCGACTCCTTCGGCGCTTTCACGCGGCTCGAGCTTGCGGCCGCAGCTGCCGCTACGACCTATATCGAACGCACGCAGTTCGGCGCGCGGACCGCGCTTTCGCCGCCCGCGCGCGAACACGCAAGCGCCGTGCTGCAGATCGACGCCGCGACACGCAATAATCTCGAGCTTCTGCGCACCCTGTCCGGCGACAGCCGCGGCAGCCTGCTTTCGGTGATCGACCGTAGCGTGACGGCGGCGGGCGCCCGCTTGCTTGCGCGCCGGCTTTCGAGCCCGCTCTGCCGCGCGGCGGACATCGATCGCCGTCTCGACAGCGTGGCTTATTTCTTCGAGCACTGGACGCTGCGCGCGGAAATCCGCAAGGCGTTGGCAAGCGCGCCAGACCTGTCGCGCTCGCTTTCGCGGATCGCGCTCGATCGCGGCGGCCCGCGCGATCTCGCGGCGATCGGGCAGGCGCTGGGCGCGGCTTTCGCGCTTTCGACCGTGCTTCGCAATTCCGACGACGTGCCGGAAGAAATCGCGCTTGCCGCGCAAACCATGAGCGCGCCGGATCGCGCTTTGCGCGATGCCATCGTGAATGCGCTTGCCGAAGAACTGCCGCTCATCAAGCGCGACGGCGGCTTCGTGCGCGCGGGCTTCCACGAGGATCTCGATGCCGCGCGAAGGCTGCGTGACGAGGCGCGCGGCGTGATCGCGGGTCTTCAACAGGACTACGCCGAAGAGACGCAGATCAAATCGCTGAAGGTGAAGTACAACAACATGCTCGGCTATTTCGTCGAGGTGCCGAGCCAGCACGGCGAGAAAATCCTGAACTCCAAGGCGCGCGAGCGCTTCATCCATCGGCAGTCCATGGCCGGTGCGATGCGCTTCTCGACCGCGGAGCTCGGAGAACTCGAATCGAAGATCGCTTCGGCCGGCGAGCGCGCGGTACAGATCGAGCTCGAGATCTTCGCAGGCCTTTGCGCGCGCGTATTGGAGTCCGCGTCGATTCTGGAAATGGTCGCGAATGCGCTCGCCGAGATCGACGTGGCTTCCGCGCTTGCCGAGCGGGCCGCGGAATCGAACTGGGTTCGTCCCGAGATTGACGAGTCTCTTGCCTTTGAAATCGAAGGCGGGCGGCATCCGGTGGTCGAGGCCGCGATCCTGCATGATGGCGGGCCCTTCGTGCCGAACGACTGCGCGCTTTCACCGCCCGAAGGCGCCGATGCCGGTGCGATCTGGCTGGTGACCGGACCGAACATGGCGGGCAAATCGACCTTCCTGCGCCAGAACGCAATTCTCGCAATCCTCGCGCAGTCCGGCTCCTTCGTGCCGGCGCGTCGCGCAAGGATCGGAACCGTGGATCGGCTGTTCTCGCGCGTGGGTGCGGCCGACGATCTCGCGCGTGGCCGTTCCACATTCATGGTGGAGATGGTGGAGACAGCCGCCATTCTGCATCAGGCGACCGAACGCTCGCTTGTGATCCTCGACGAAATCGGCCGCGGCACCGCGACCTTCGACGGTCTTTCGATTGCCTGGGCGACGCTCGAGCACCTGCACGAGGTCAATCGCTGCCGCGGACTGTTCGCGACCCACTTTCACGAGCTGACGGCGCTGAGCCGCCGCCTGGCGCGGCAAGTGAATGCCACCGTGCGCGTGAAGGAATGGGAAAACGAAGTCATTTTCCTGCACGAAGTCGTGCGCGGCACCGCGGATCGTTCCTACGGCATTCAGGTGGCAAAGCTCGCGGGATTGCCTGCGAGCGTCATCGAGCGTGCCCGCGTCGTGCTCGCGGAACTGGAATCGGAATCGCGTTCCCAGCCGCTGCAGGGCTTCGACGACCTGCCGCTGTTTCAGAACATCAAGGCGCCGCCGCCGCCGGCCGGCGCCGCGGATGGCAAGCCCGATCCGCTCGGCGTCGCGCTGGATGCGCTTCATCCCGACGAGATGTCGCCGCGCGAAGCGCTCGACGCGCTTTACAGGCTCAAGTCGATCTTGCGGGCGCGCTAGTCTTCCACGCGCCGCGCAGCACGAAGACGCCGACGTTCCAAGCCACCGTGATGCAAAACGCGATCGAAAGCGCAAGCGGCACGCCGAGCGAAACGACCGAGACATGCAGGAAGTAGGCGGCAATCCCGAAGCCGATGAGCCCGGTGATGCCGTTGGCCATGACCGCCGCGCAGGCCGGGCCGCCATAGCGCCGGTGCAGGATCAGCATCATGCTGGTGAAGACGATGGGAAAAGCGGCGAGCACGCCGGTTGCGATCGGTCCCATCAAGGCATGTAGTCCGAGGATGACGCCGACCAGCGTGCCGACCAGACCGGCACGAAACGCGAAGTCATACCAGCGCAGCCGGATCTTCGGCATGCGCACGTCGCGATAGCGGCGCACCAGCACGAGACAGGTGCCGAACACCACGATGTTGAGAAGAGCCGCGGCCGTGCCGTCCCGGAAGAATTGCGTGAAGACGAGGAGCGAGCCGAGCCACGCAGCAATGGCGGCCGGAACGCAGATGATAAACGGCTGGCGCTGCGACAGCAGCACATAGGTCGTCGCATAGACCGCGGTCGCCGCGTTCAGAAGCAGGCTGCCGAGCGCACTCTCCGAAATGAAAGCGGCGTCCTGTTCGAAGGCGAGAAAGAAGTAGGACGGCCCTGCCGAAACCGGAAGCGTGGCGACGAGCGCTCCGATCAAGGGGCCCGCACGCTCCGTCGCGATGGTCGCGGCGATTACCACGGAGGCGGCAATCGCCATCTTCACGGCGATCACGAGCCAGTAGAAAACTTCCGGAGACATTGGAGAACAGGCCGCGCTCTTGAGCGCCCATGGCGCGACGATGGAATGCGGCGATTGTCTTCCCGCGAATGTTCGAGTCGGTCAAGCCGCGTCTTTTGCTTGCCCGCTGCGCGCGGACTTCACGCGCGCCGCAGCGATACCTCGACCTTCGGCCCGGCCTTGATGGTCTGGTACACAACGCAGTAGCGCTCGGTCAGCTTCAAAAGCTGGTCTAGCTGTTCCTGCGGGGCGTCGGTTTCCACGTCGAAGCGCAGGCGGATTTCACGAAAGCCGACCGGCGCGTCCTTGGCGACGCCGAGCGTGCCGCGGAAGTCGAGATCGCCTTCCGCGGAAACTTTGCCGGACTTCAGCGGAATCTCGATCGCCGTCGCAACTGCTTTCAGCGTTACCC
>JAEZFA010000248.1 GCA_023417665.1 Pseudomonadota bacterium
TGACAAGCAGGACCGCGGGCGCGACCGCGTTCTGCAGGTCGTGCAGCATGATGCGGATGGTTTTCGACTTGTCCTGCGTGAAGGAAACCTTGACCGCTTCCGGCCAGGTCTTCTGCAACTGCTCGATGACCTTCTTCACGCCGTCGACGGTATTGATCAGGTTCTCGCCGGTGCGCTTGGAGACTTCGATCGTCATGGCCGGCTGGCCGTTGACGCGGGTGATCGTGGCCGCGTCCTTGAAGGTCGGGCGTACTTCCGCGATGTCGCCGAGCGTCACGTTCGCGCCGGAGGTAGCCGCGACCGGAATGCGCAGCACGTCTTCCGGCTTTTCGATCAGCGACGGCACCTTGACCGCGAAGCGGCCGGTTTCGCCTTCGAGCGCGCCGGCGGCGACGAGTGAGTTCGATGCGCGGGTGACTTGCAGCAACTGGTCGAGCGAGACGTTGTAGCTTTTCATCAGCGCCGGATTGGCAATGATCTCGACCACCTCGTCGCGCGCGCCGCGCAGTTCCGCGGAGAGCACGCCGGGAGACTGCTCGATCGCATTCTTTGCGGTTCGCGCGATATGCAGGAGCGTGCGTTCCGGCACGTCGCCGGAGAGCGAAACCACGATGACGGGATAGAGCGAAAGGTTGACTTCCTGGACCAGCGGCTCGTCCATGTCCTGCGGCATGTCGCGCTTGGCTTCGTCGACTTTGGCGCGCACGTCGGCAAGTGCCGATTTCGAATCGAAGCCGGCCTGGAATTCGAGCAGTACATAGCCGCCGTTCTCGAAGGCCTGGCTGCGCATTTCCTTGACGTTGCCGACTGACTTCAGCTTGGTTTCGACGGGGCGAAGCAGCAGGCGTTCGGCGTCTTCGGGGCTGATGCCACGCTGGGAAAGCTGCACATAGACGATCGGGATGCGAACGTCGGGTTCGGATTCCTTCGCGATCCGCACATAGGCCACGGTGCCGGCGAGCAGCAGGAAGATCAGCGTCGCGATGGTGAGCCGCGCCCGGGAAATCGCAAAATCAACGGGGTTCATGGCAAAAGCCCTTTAGCGCTGTGCGTTCTGCTGTTCGGCGGTAACGACGTCGACGACCTGATCCTCGCGCACGAAATCCTGACCCTGCACGATGACGCGGGTGCCGTTCGCAATGCCTTTGACCCACATGAATTGCTGTTCGTCGGAGACGAGTTCGACCGGAACGAAGATGACCTTGTTCTCGCCGTTCACGGCGCGAATGCCGAGCTTGCCCTGCGCCGAGAAAGTCAGCGCCGAGCGCGGGACCTTGGTTGCCTCCACCGCGGCGAGCGAAATCGCCACTTCGGCGGTAATGCCGTCGGCAATGCGGTTGTCGGGATTGGGCGCCTCGACGTCGACGCGATAGGTGCGCGTGGTTGCCGATGCGCTCTTGGAAATGTAGCGCACCTTGCCCTTGACGACCTCGCCGGAGACGAGGCGCAGCTCGGCGGGCTCGCCGAGCCGGAGACCGCCAAGCCGCTTCTCGGAAACCTCGACGATCGCGACAATCGGGTTGAGCGAGATCATGCGTGCGATCTCGTTGCCGCCCGCGCCCTGGCCCATGGAGGGCATCAGCATCAGGAACTGGCCTTCTTCCGCCGAAACCTGATCGACCACGCCGTCCCACGGCGCGGTAATGCGCACACGCTGCACTTCCGCTTCGGCCTGCGCCAGCGCGGCTTCTGCAGAGCGCAGCAGCGAGGCGATGTTGTTGAGCTCCAGCTTCGGCAGGTTGCCCTGTTCGATCAGCTTCGAGCGGGCTTCGTATTCCGCCTTGCGCTGCAGGACGAGTGCGCGGGCCTGTTGAAGCTGCGCGTTGCGGCCGTCGTCCATCAGCACCGCGAGCACGTCGCCCTGCTTGACGACATCGCCGCGCTTCACCCGAAGCTCGGTGATGATCGCCTGCGTGCGCGAAACGATCGCTACCTTCTTGTCCGCCTCGGTGCGCCCGGAGAGCACCAGTTGCGGCTGATAGCGCTCGGTATCTGCCTTCATCACGGCGACGCGGAATTTCTGGTCGGCCTGCTGCACGGCAGTGGCGGCCGGCGTTTCCTGATGCGGGAAGATCATGCCCGAGCCGATCCAGAGCACGGCAAGGAGCACGAGCAGGATTGCGCCAAGCTTCGCTCCCTTTAGCGGGCTTTTCGCATAAAGCGCCTTCAGG
This sequence comes from Pseudomonadota bacterium, assembly GCA_023417665.1. Lineage (GTDB taxonomy): Bacteria > Pseudomonadota > Alphaproteobacteria > Rhizobiales > Xanthobacteraceae. Next base: position 2,172 of record JAEZFA010000248.1, read on the forward strand.
CGTCCGCGGAGAGAACCGCTATCGCCTTGTGCGGCAGGCTTGTTTTCGAGTTTGCCGTGCATGAATTACTCCCCGGCGGACCGGTGGTCCGCCTTGTGGACGTGTGCAGATTGCCGTTGCGGGTCGCTCAGCAGAAAACTCGTCACCGACAGCAGCGTCGGCAGCACGGTTTCCGCGTTAAACTCGGGATCGACGGCGCGACGCCAGTAAAGGCCATCGACGAGCGCCATCAGCATGGTCGCTGAAATTTCGAGATCGACCGTCGGGGAGATGTCGCCGCGCGCAACGCCGGCGCGCAGGACGTTCAGCATTCCCGCTTTCACTTCCTTCTCGACGCCTTGGTAGATCTTCGCGACCTCTGGATTGCGGCGGCTCTCGGCCTTGATCTCGGTCTGGAGGCAGACTTCTTCCATCGACTCGTCGACGATGTAGCGCCGCGCGGCCATGGCGAGGGCAGGGAAGAAATCCGGCGCGTCGATGATCGACTGGAACTTTTCCGCGACGTCCGCGCGGTCCTGCTCGGCGATGCCGGCAATGATCGCTTCCTTGGACGGAAAGTAGCGATAGAGACTGCCCGGGCTCATCCGGGCTTCGGCGCAGACCTGCTGCATCGAAGTGCCGTGAAAGCCGCTGCGGGAAAAGCAGCGCTTCGCGGCCTGGAGGATTTCCTCCCGGCGGTCCACCTGAAGCTTGGTATTGGGCCGGCGCATGCTGAAGTCCGTCGCAGCGGGTCGATCTATTGCGCTGCGATAAATGCGAATGAATGTTCGCTCTCAAATCCAGACCCCAATATTCCTCCTACTTTGGCGAGTCAAACCGCGTCGGAGAGAATTTTTCAGAGGTGCCGGCGGCCGCTGCCGGTATCCCGTAAATTGCTGCGGTTGCATGGTTTTAACGGGTTTGCACCGCTTTTCGGCTTGACGGGCCGAGTGCCAGATGGTGCCAATGGCATTCCATTCCCGCCGGCGCGTTGCCGGCCCGGGACAACGAAAAGAGGGCGCCGATTCAGGGGCCCGCATTGGGAGGACTATAATGCGTAAGTGGCTATTGGCCGCCGCGGGCATTTTTGCGCTCGGCATTTCGGGCGCTTCGGCGCAGAGCTTTCCGACCCGTAATATTACGATGGTGATCCCGTTCGCGGCCGGCGGCCCGACGGATACGGTCGGACGTCTGATCGCCGAATCCATGTCGAAGACGCTCGGCCAGACGGTCGTGATCGACAACGTTGCCGGTGCCGGCGGCACGCGCGCGGCCGGGCAGGTCGCGAAGGCCAATCCGGACGGCTACACGCTCTTGCTGCATCACATCGGCATGTCGACCGCGCCGACGCTCTATCGCAAGCTCGCTTACGATCCGCTCAAGGACTTCGAGACGATCGGTCTTGTGACCGACGCGCCGATGTCCGTGATCGCGCGGCCGGACTTTCCCGCGAAGGATTTCGCGGAAGTCATCGCCTACGTGAAGAAGAACAAGGACAAGACCAACTACGCCAATGCCGGCGTCGGCGCGGCCTCGCATCTTTGCGGCATGCTCCTGATGTCCGCGATCGGCGAGCAGATGAATACCATTCCCTACAAGGGCACGGGTCCGGCGATGACCGACGTGCTCGGCGGCCAGGTCGACCTGATGTGCGACCAGACCACCAATACGACGAGCCAGATTCTCGGCGGCAAGGTGAAGGCCTATGGCGTCACCACCAAGACGCGTGTGAAAAACCTTCCGAACCTGCCGACGCTCGATGAAGCCGGCCTCAAGGGTTTCGAACTCGCGGTCTGGCACGGCATTTACGCGCCGAAGGGCACGCCGAAGGAAGTCGTTGCGAAGCTGACGGAAGCGCTGCAGGCGGCGCTCAAGGACCCGAAAGTGATCGAGCGTTTTGCGGCACTGGGCACCGAGCCGGTTTCCCAGAGCGACGCGACTCCGGCAGCCCACACGGCGAAGCTGACGTCGGAAATCCAGAAATGGCGCCCGCTCATTCAGAAGGCCGGCGTTTTCGCGGACTGATGTCGAACGCAAGTCTTACATAAAGAGCCCGGCCGGAGGCTTCTGCTTCCGGCCGGACAATTTTTCTGGCGGGGGGAACGCCATGCTGACAATTCGAAATCCAAAAGATTTTTTCACCGGTCTTCTGCTGCTCGCAGTCGTTGCCGTCTTCGCCTATGGGCTCACGGAACTGCAAATCGGCACTGCGTACCGGATGGGCCCCGGATATTTTCCGCTGGTGCTGATGATCATGCTCGCGATCTTCGCGCTGATCATTCTCGTCAATGGCTTTACGACTGATGGCGAAAGCGTCGGAGAGATTCCGTGGCGCGCGCTGATCGTCGTGACGACCTCCGTGGTGCTTTACGGAGTGACCTTGAAAGGGCTCGGGTTCGTGCCCGCGCTTGCATTGACCGTTCTGATTTCGACGTTTGCTGCCGAGCGCTGGGACGCGAAACTTGCGCTGGTGCTCACGGTTTCGCTTACCGCCGCGTGTTTTCTGGTTTTCGTGAAGGGTCTTGGTTTGCCGCTGTCTCCATTCGGCCCCTGGATCGGCGGGTACTAAGATGGAAATGTTTTCGAATCTCGCGTTCGGGTTCGAGCACGCGCTCACCTGGAACAATATTTTCTATTGCTTCATCGGCGTGCTGCTCGGCACCGCGATCGGCGTGCTGCCGGGTCTGGGGCCGGTGGCGACGATCGCCATGCTTTTGCCGATCACCTTCGGGTTGCCGCCGGTCACCGCGCTGATCATGCTCGCCGGTATCTATTACGGCGCGCAATACGGCGGTTCGACTGCGGCCATTCTGATCAATCTTCCGGGAGAGCCAGGGTCGGTCGTTACAGCCATTGACGGGCACCAGCTTGCGCGCAAGGGCAAGGCCGGCCTCGCGCTGTTCACGGCGGCCGTCGGTTCGTTCTTCGCGGGCACGGTCGCGACATTCCTGATTGCAGGTTTCGCGCCGCCGCTTGCGGCGGTCGCGCTGACCTTCGGTCCCGCCGAATATTTCGCGTTGATGGTGCTCGGACTTGCCGCGGCGGTCGCGCTTGCGCACGGCTCGATCCTGAAGGCGCTTGCGATGGTCACGCTCGGGCTTCTGCTCGGCACCATGGGGCAGGATCTCTATACCGGGGCGCCGCGCTTCACCTTCGGGTCGACCGAATTCGCCGACGGCATCGACTTCACGGCCCTGGCGATGGGCGTCTTCGGTATCGGCGAAATCATCCGCAACCTTGAGCGCACCGAAGTCCGCGACACGATCAAGTCGACGATCCGCGATCTGATTCCGACCAAGGAAGAATTCAAGTCGATCCTGATGCCGATCCTGCGCGGTACCGGAATTGGGTCCTTGCTCGGCATCCTTCCGGGCGGCGGTGCGGTGCTCGGCTCGTTTGCTTCCTACACGATCGAAAAGCGTCTTTCGAAGAACCCCGTGCCCTTCGGCAAGGGTGCGATCGAGGGCGTCGCCGGACCGGAATCGGCAAACAATTCCGGCGCGCAAACCTCGTTCATTCCCATGCTCACGCTCGGCATTCCGTCGAACCCGGTCATGGCGCTGATGATCGGCGCGCTGATCATTCAGGGCATCGTTCCGGGCCCGAACGTGATCAACGAGAAGCCGGATCTGTTCTGGGGGCTGATCACCTCGATGTGGGTCGGCAACGCGATGCTGCTGATCCTCAATCTTCCGCTGATCGGCATCTGGGTGCGGATGATGACGGTTCCGTACAACACGCTTTATCCGGCGATCATCGCCGTGTGCTGCATCGGCGTCTACTCGATCAGCAACAATCCGTTCGATGTGTTCCTGATGGCGATCTTCGGCGTGGTCGGATACTTCCTGGTGAAGCTCGACTGCGAACCCGCGCCGCTGCTGCGCGGCTTCGTGATCGGCAAGCTGCTCGAGGAGTATCTGCGGCGGGCGATGCTTTTGTCCCGTGGCGATCCGATGGTTTTCTTCCAGCGTCCGATCAGCGCGACGCTGCTGATCCTCGCGATTATCGCGCTGCTCCTGGTGCTCCTGCCGGCGGTTCGAAAAAAGCGGGAAGAGGCCTTCCGGGAATAGGTCCGAAGGGCCTGGAAGCGGCAGAAAGCGGCCTTCTTTCTCTTTACAGGGCGGGGTCGCTTTGCTATCCCGCCCGTCTCCTCGGGCCCTGTCCGGGG
>JAEZFA010000313.1 GCA_023417665.1 Pseudomonadota bacterium
GATCTACACACAGCCCGCCTGGCCGAGAGATCCGCTCTTTTATGTAAGCTGCCCTACCAGGACCGACCTCTCTGTGGCCCCGATCGGTCATGAGAATATGGTGGTGCTGATCCCGATAGCCCCCGGGTTGGAGGACGACCAGACAATACGAGAATATTATTTTGAGCTGGTGATGGACCGGCTCAGCACTTTCCTGGACCGTGATCCAAGGAGATCGCTGGTCCTAAAGCGCAGCTACTGCATCAACGATCTGAAAGAGGACCACAACGCGTATCGCGGTAATGCTTACGGTCTTGCAAATACACTGCGACAGACCGGGCCACTTCGGCCGAGCATAAAGAGCCGCCGGGTAAAGGGCCTATACTATGCCGGCCAGCTTACCGTGCCGGGACCCGGTGTGCCACCCGCCATCATCAGTGGCCAGGTCGTGGCCGATCTCATTGAAAAAGAAACCGCCCGCAAAGCCCTACCCGCATGAACACCCTGGCACTTTACGATAAGGTGTGCATGACTGCCAGCCGGAACACCACTGGCGCCTATAGCACTTCATTTTCGCTGGGGATCCGTTCGCTGCACCCATCATTACGCGACCCGATCCATGCGATCTACGGCTTCGTGCGCTTCGCGGATGAGATCGTGGACACATTCCACGGGCACGACAAGGCTTCGCTTTTGCAGCGTTTCCGGGAGGATACCCACCGGGCGATCGCCGAAAGGGTCAGCATGAATCCGATCCTACACAGCTTCCAGCGGGTGGTGGACCAGTACGGTATTGAGCCACAGCTGTACAACACCTTCCTGGACAGCATGGCCATGGACCTGAAGGAGGTGACGCACGACCAGCACTCCTACGAGACCTACATCCTGGGCAGCGCCGAAGTAGTGGGCCTCATGTGCTTGCGTGTGTTCTGCGAGGGTGATGAAACCTTGTATGATCGCCTGAAACCATCGGCGATGCGACTCGGTGCGGCCTTCCAAAAAGTGAATTTTCTACGCGACTATCGCGACGATCTGCTTTCGCTTGGCCGCACCTATTTCCCGGGGCTTGAACTGAAGGCGATGGACACGGCGATGAAGCGCCGGATCGAGCAGGACATCCAAGCCGACTTCGATGCGGCATTGGCCGGCATTCGTGGCCTTCCTAAAGGTGCACGGTTCGGGGTCTACATGGCGTATGTCTACTACATCGCATTGTTCCAGAAGATCAAGGCGATGCCAACCGAACGCATCCTGAAAGAGCGCATCCGGGTGCGCAACCGGCGGAAGATCGCCTTGCTCACCACTAGTTATTTGAGGCACAGCTTTGGGATGTTGTGAGAAACCGATCAGAAGATCAGACGATCAGATGATCAGATAATGATGTCCGGGTAGGTTGCCCGGTTGAAACGAAATGATCCGGCCATGCGCCAGCGCGAAAGGTCCTCTCGGATCGGACTGGACAGATAGCTGTCATCCTCACTTCGGCAAACATAAAAGGGATAGAAGCGAAAAGCGCGCAAGCGACGACGAAGGAGGAGTGCGTACTTGCAGCGAATAGCCCGGTGACGGCCGCTCTTGGGCCGGCATTCGCCCAAATACTCAAGACTCAAGACTCCTCCCTCCTGACCCCCCCCGAACACAACCTCCCGAACTTTGTTCCTTCCTTTAATGGAGATCATGACCGAAGAGCAAGTGGTGCTGGTGAACGAGCGCGATGAGGAGCTGGGCACCATGGGCAAGCTGGAGGCGCACCAAAAGGGCGCGCTGCACCGGGCCTTCAGCGTGTTCCTTTTCGATCGCGAAGGGCGGCTCCTTCTGCAGCGGCGCGCGCACGGCAAGTACCACAGCGCCGGCCTGTGGACCAACACCTGTTGCAGTCATCCGCGGCTGGGTGAATCGCTGGAAGCCGCGGCACAGCGCCGGTTGCGCGAAGAGATGGGCATCGAAGGGCGCCTGGCGCACCGCTTCAGCTTCATCTACAAGGCGGGCTTCGACAACGGCCTGCAGGAGCACGAGCTGGACCATGTGTTCTTCGGAAGGCATGATGGCGAGCCCCACCCCGATCCCGAAGAAGTGGCCGAGTGGAAGCGCGTGCCGGTGCAAGAACTCGATGCCGAAATGAAGGCCCATCCCGAGCGGTTCACCGTGTGGCTGCGCGATTGCTGGCCGCGGATCCTGCAGGAGATCGAGCGCGGATGATGAAGCCGCGCATCGCCATCCATTGGTTCCGGCGGGATCTAAGGCTCCACGACAACCACGGCCTCTACCGCGCACTCACCGAACACGGCGATGTGCTGCCATTGTTCATCTTCGACACGCGCATACTTGACAAGCTGGAGGACCGGCACGACCGCCGGGTGGACCTGATCCACCGCCGACTCGCCGAAATGCGCGAAGAGCTGCATGCCCACCGCTCCACCATGCTCTTGGAACATGGCGATCCGCAGGATGTCTTTCCGCGTTTGCTAGAGCGCTACGACATCACCGCCGTCACCGCCAACCACGACCACGAGCCCTACGCCCGCGAGCGCGACACGGCCATCGAGCAAGTCCTGAAAGCACGCGGCATACCCTTCCACACATACAAGGACATCAGCATTTTCGAGCGCGCCGAAGTGCTCAAGGACGACGGCCGCCCCTATACCGTGTACACGCCGTACATGAAGAAGTGGCGCGCGCAATTCAAGCCGCAGGAACATGCGCGCGAATGGCCCTCGCAGCAACACCTTCAGCGGCTTTGGCACACTGATCCGCTGCCCATGCCCACGCTAAAGGACATGGGCTTTGAGACCACCGATGTCACCATGCCCGCCCGCAGCCTCGACCTGCAGATGCTGCAGCGCTACCACGAAACGCGCGACATCCCGGCCACTGCCGGCACCAGCCGCATGAGCGTGAACCTGCGTTTCGGCATGGTGAGCGTGCGCGAACTCGTACGCCAGACTTTTTCGCAGGAGAGCATCGGCGCCGAGAAATACCTGAACGAGCTTATATGGCGCGAATTCTACATGCAGATCCTGTGGCACTTCCCCGATCACCACAGGGCCTTCAAGCGCGAGTATGACAACATAGCATGGCGGCACGATGAGGCAGGATTCCAACTCTGGCAGCAAGGCCGCACCGGCTATCCCTTGGTGGATGCGGGAATGCGCGAACTCAACGCCACCGGAAGCATGCATAACCGGGTAAGAATGGTGGCTGCCAGCTTCCTGACAAAACATTTGTTGATCGACTGGCGTTGGGGAGAGGCCTACTTCGCCCAAAAGCTCCTCGACTTCGAGCTCAGCTCCAACAACGGGAGCTGGCAATGGGCCGCCAGCACTGGCTGCGACGCCGCTCCGTACTTCCGGATCTTCAACCCGCAGCTGCAGCTGGAGCGGTATGACGCACAGTTAATTTATGTGAAACGTTGGGTATCAGAGATAAAAACGGCAAACTATGTGCGCCCGATGGTCGTTCACGAGAAGGCAAGAGAACGAGCCATCGAAACCTTCAAGAAGGGTTTGCAAGCTCCGGAAACCCATTCTCACACATAACAAAAGGACATATACACATGCCTCGTAAGAAGAAAGCACTCGTCCTCACCCAACCCGTAAAGGAAGGCGTGAAGGAATTCAAAGTTCGGCTGGACGCACGTACCATGATCACCCTCACCAGCAAAAAAGCGCTTGAATTCTGGCGCCAGCGCTATCCCAAGCTGGAGGTGCTCGGCTAAACGTTCTTTCAACACAGACACCGCCGCACGGCGCTTCACCTGACATGGTGTGGCCGCCGGGCGGCATTCTGTTTTTAGGGGGCTTTGGGCGTGCCCCTCGCAAAAGCCTCGGGTCAGACTCCCCGCTGTACAGCGGGGCGCTGCAACTCCGCACTCGATCGTCCCGCTGTACAGCGGGGCTCCCTCGCTTGCGGGGTTTCCGCTCCTATCCTTCACGCGGGGTTCCCGTCCGGGCTACGCCAGCAATATCGCGTTCCAAAGGGTTGACACTGGTGAAGGCGGTAAGCTCACCGCGTCCACGGATGTCCACCCTGAGCCCTGTAGCAAAAGGAAGAAGGCATTTACCAAGAGCCTGCGACCCCTCCGGGTCGAAATACCCTTACTGCAGATTGACCCCGGGTCTGCCCCCGCAATGCTGCGGGGCCGAAGCTACAAGCTGTGACCCTTCGGGGGTCAAATGCACGCCCTGCCCAAAGCGACCACCGCATCCCTTATATCATCGGTATAATACCACGGGGTATATCGATGATCTCCCAGATCCGATCACGTATCCTGTGTGGCCAAGGCATTCATCTGCCCTTCGACTTCAGGACAAGCTCTATCTACGACATCCCGCAGGGGCGGGACAGGTCCTGCGGATGAACAGATCGGAGCCCACTCACCGAAAGGTGGGCCATTATCTCCTCCTTCGGATAGCACTGAGAGGCGCCAGCCGCCATTGGTCGAAGGCCTCATTCCGCGGTCCCAAACGAACAAAACCCCACCACCCGCCATTCATCCTATAGAACTCCCCACCACATGCGAAGGCTTCTCGAGCGCGAGCAATTCCTGCCCATCCCCGTCGAAGAGGCATGGCGTTTCTTCAGCGACCCGCGCAACCTGGCCACCATCACCCCGCCAGACCTCGGCTTCGTCATCCACGGCGATATCGGTGAACGTACTTTTGCGGGGCAGCGCATCACGTACACAGTGCGGCCCCTCTTGGGCATTCCAGTCTCATGGATCACCCTCATCGAAGATGTCGACGCGCCCCACCGTTTCGTGGACACCCAGCTAAAGGGGCCGTACAAATACTGGCACCACCTGCACACCTTCGAGGCCGTCGCTGGCGGCACCCTCATGCGCGACCGCGTGGAGTACGAACTGCCGCTGGGCCCGCTCGGCGACATCATGCATGGGCTGGTGGTGAAGTCCCGGCTGCAGAAGATCTTCGATCACCGGAGGTTGGTGCTGGAGAAGATGTTCGCTGTGGCGGAGGTGAAAGGGTAAGATGATGAATGGGCGAAAGAGTAAAGA